>CAXNIF010000120.1:0-5770 GCA_964202345.1 Cypionkella sp. | reverse complement strand
CTGCGCCTCGGTTGAATATTTCTCGGCAGTTGATAGGGCCAGCCTTGGACTGCCCGTCATCACCCCCGTCTTTTTGGAAACCGCCGATGATGCGGGAAAGACAGTTGGCTTTTGGGCCAAGCGCGCGCGCGGCGCTTTGGCGCGCTATGTCGCCGAGGGCCATATCACCACCCCCGATGATCTGCGCGGCTTTGATATGGGCGGCTATCGGCTAGACCCCAATCGATCAGATCAGGGCAAACTGGTCTTTACCCGCCCCTATCAAAAAGCCCCGGCTGCCAAGGCCACAAAATAGGCCTAAGCCGCCGTTTCTTCGGCAAGTTCTGGCGGCAAGACGGGAAGGGCATATTTTGGGGCATGTGACGATACCGTGTCTAAAATTAACCCCTTGCGCAGCGGTTTTGTCATATAGCGGTCAATACCCGATTGCAAAATTGCGACATCATCCCCATCCATCGCATGGGCGGTCAGGGCGACAATAGGCACATGCGACGCCCCCCCCTCTAGGGCGCGGATCGCGCGGGCCGCATCTTTTCCATCCATTTCGGGCATGGAAATATCCATGAAAATCATGTCAGGCGCAAAGGATTTGAACAGATCCACAGCCTCAAGCCCATTATTGGCAAAGCGCAGCTCGATTTGGGCATCGCGCACCATTTTTTGAAACACAAGCTGGTTGGTGCGATTGTCTTCGGCGACCAAAACCCGCATCAAACGCGCCGCCGTCGGCAAGACCGTGGGCGCCACTTCGGTCGGGGCGATATCCCCCGCAATGGCCTGCAGCCGGCGATACAGCTCGGCCCGCAAAATCGGTTTTTGCAACGTCGCGGCCAAATATTCAGTGCCCTCTTGCGCGCGCGACATTGCGGGGTTCGACGAAAGCAAGATGATCGGCGTTGTCACCCCGGCCTGCCGAATCGCGCCGGCAAGTTGAAGTCCATTCATCTCGGGCATTTCGTAATCGGTCAAGATCGCGTCAAACTGTGCCGTTTGCAGCACCGCCAAGGCATCAGCGCCCGAACGGGTCAGTGTCACGGCAATACCGCAAGGGGCAAGCTGGCGCTCTAAAATGGTGCGGTTGATAAATTGGTCATCCACCACCAAAACCCGTTTGATCTGCGTCGGCGCTTGGGTGGGCAGAGCGTCTTCGGCCACCGGCAGCGTGACGCGAAAGCCAAAGCATGATCCTTTGCCAAGTTCGCTGTCCACCCAAACCGCGCCATCCATCCGTTCGATCAGGCGCTGCGTGATGGCCAGCCCCAGACCCGTGCCTTCAAATTTGCGATTCGCCTCGGATTCCACTTGGTTAAACTCACCAAAAATGGCGTCCAGATTTTCGGGCGCAATGCCGATGCCCGTGTCTTCAACAGAAATGTGCAATTGCTGTTCTTCGCCGCCCGATTCCATGCCGACAACGCGCACCAGCACATGGCCTTTGTCGGTGAATTTCACCGCATTGCCCATCAGATTGGTAAGCACTTGGCGCATACGCCCCGGGTCGCCCACATAGCGCGTGGGCAAGAACATGTCGAAATCAATCAGCAGATCAATGCCCTTCTCGCGCGCGCGCGGCTGCAAGAGCATGGCAATTTCGTGAATAGTGCGCTCAAGGTCGAAAGGTTCGGGATGCAAAGTCAATCGCTCTGCCTCGATTTTGGAATAGTCCAAGATATCGTTGATAATGACCAACAGCGCCTCACCCGAAGAGCGGATGGTTTCGGCAAAAAGGCGTTGGTCTTCGCTTAAGGTGGTGTCGCACAAAAGTTCGGCCATGCCGACCACCCCGTTCATGGGGGTGCGAATTTCATGGCTCATATTGGCCAGGAATGCGGATTTCGCGCGGCTCGCCGCCTCTGCCTGAAGGCGCGCCGCCTCTAGGGCGGATTGCTGGGCTTTTTCGGCGGTGATGTCCATGCGCAGGCCCACGCGCCCACCATCGGGCGTGGGATGATCTTGCCCGCGAATCCAGCGGCCATCGGCAAGTTGTTCTTCCGCCACGGCGCCCGGGTTGCGGTGCAAATAGAGGCGCTGAGATATCCATTCCGCCTCGCGGCCAAGGGCATCGGGATGCGCGCCCGCCGCCAGACCGTGGCGCAGCAGGTCTTCGAATTTCACCCCCACCTCCATATAGGGGGCGCTGTCGGCGCAGATGTCGCGGTACCGCTGATTACAAGTCACAAGACGCTCCTCTCTGTCATATAGGACGAACCCATCGGGAATGGCCTCTATCGCGGCCCAGATCCGCATTTGATCGGTGATATCCACCACAAGGCTGACCATATCGCCATCGCGCGCGCGGCGATCCACCATCCGCACCCAGGTGCCATTGGTCATTTGCAAGGTGATTTGTTCGATATCATCGCTATCCCATCTGCTGGCCATCAACTCTTGCCAGTCATCGGGATGTTCTTCGCCCAGATCAAAGCAGCCCTGCGTGGCGGCCAGTTCCAAGACCTGCGCCAAAGTGATTCCGGGGGCCACGCTGTCTGGTAAGAACAGGTTCAAATAGGCGCGGTTGGCCACAACAAGGCGCTGCTGGGAATCATAAACGGCAAAGCCGTCATCAATGGTGTTGATAGAATCCCAAAGTCGCCGTTCGGCCATAACGGCGGCGGTATGGGTGCGATCAAGGTCTTCGACAAAACGGCCCGCTTGCCCCTTTAGCGTTTCCGCCTCGGATAAAGCGCTGCGCACCACTTGGCGCTGTTCGATGATCTGGTCTGACAAAGAGCGCGCATGCAGCGACAGCTTTTCATTGGCCGCAAACAATTCGCGGCTTTTTTGTTCAAGCAGGCGCTGAGCGGCCAGCCGCGCCCGCCGTTCCTGTGCCAGCCGTTCTGCAAAATCCATGTCTCGCCCGTTCTGCGCCAAAGCGGGTTCTCCCGCGATTCGCCTCAGCATCGCCGAACATTATGAACAACCGCTTAAGCCGCCCGCGCCAAGCCCCCGATCCCCCATTGACAGCCGGCCAAAGCCCAGCCATCTCGGTCTAAAAATGGCAGGAGCCCTTATGCGCGAATTACTCAAAACCCATGCCGCGCTGCTGTTTGCGGGGGTGGCCAGTTTTATTTTGATGGGCGCGGGGCAATCGCTGTATGGGCCTGTGCTGCCAGCCTTTTCGCGCGGGTTTGGTTTGGATGTATCCATCATCGGGCTGCTGATTTCGGCCCATTGGGTCGGCTGCGCGGCTGGTGTGGGCGTGATGTTTGCCCTGCCGACCAAAGTCACCCCGCGCCATGTGCTGATGTTGATGCTAATTGGCGCGGCGCTGCTGGCTTGGGGGGCAAATTTCACCGTGGCGCTGGCGGGCGGTTTTTTCTTTGGCGCGGGCTATGGCGCGGCAACTGTGGTGTTCAACCCGCGCGTTTTGCGCGCCTTTGGGCCGCGCGGGCCTGCGATGTTGTCGCTGATGAACGCGGCCTTTGGTATTGGGGCGATCATTGCGCCCTTGGGCTATGTGGCGCTGTCCAGCGATCCGCGCCCCACCTTTGCGATCTGCGCGGCGCTGACAGCGGCGGTCTGGCTGCTGGCGGGCCGCGCGCGAGAGAGCGAGGCCGCCGCTGGCCCCATGGATAGCGCGGCCTTTGCGCCGCATTGGCCGATTTTGATTTTTCACGCCATGGCTATCGCCATGGAAGCCTGCCTGATTGGGCTTGGCCCAACGGCGCTGATATCGGCAGGTCTGGCCGAGACACGCGCGGCGGAGTTGCTATCGGCGTTTTTCATCGGATTTTTGCTCGCGCGGCTGAGCCTGACCTTTTTCGCCCATTTGGCCGATTCGCTTTGGCTGGGGGTGACGGCTGTCTCGCTATGCGGGGCGGCGTCGATTTTTGCCGCCACGCTATCGCCCGCCATCGGATTTGTGGTGATGGGCTTTTGTGCGGGGGCCTTCTTTCCGACGATTTTTGTTGCGGCCTCGGCCACGATGAAGGGGCATCCGCGCAGCGCTGTCGCCATTATTGCCGCGGGCATGGTGGGCGGAATTTTCGCGCCGCTGATTCTGTCGCCCGTGCTGCCCTATCTGGGTGATTTCGGCTTTTTCTGGGTGTTTGGCGCGCTGGGTCTTGCGATGGGCGCGGGGGGCGTTTGGCTGCGCCCTATCTTGTTGGGGCCAGCTTGGCGCGCCCCTGCGGCGTGATCTGCCAAACCTCGCGCCCCTCAACCACGATGGCCGATAGCGGCCCGCCATAGGCGGCGGAACTGTCGATATTCACGCGGTTGCCGTAATGCGTGGGCCGATCTATCGCCGTATGGCCATGCACAATCAATGCGCCGTGATCGCGGGGATCGTCCAGAAAATCATGACGAATCCAGACCAGATCATCCTCGCTTTGATTGTCCAGCGCGACAGCGGGGCGAATGCCAGCATGGGCAAAAAATACATCGCCGCGCCGAAAAAAGCTGGGTAAACTGGCCAGAAAGGCAACATGCGATGCAGGGACAGCGGCGCGCGCCTCTTGCCAGACGGGGGCAAGGGGGCGGTCGGCGGGGTTTTTCACCCCGTAAGAGGCCAGCGTTTGCGCCCCGCCAAGGCGCGGATGCAGCCAAGAAAGTTCGGCGCGAAGGCCGACATCATGGTGGTTGATATCCGACAAATAACCCGAAAACATCCGATCATGGTTGCCCTTAAGCACCAGCCAATCGGCCCCGCCCGCGATACCTGCACGCAAATATTCCACCACGCCCGCGCTGTCTGGGCCGCGATCTACCAAATCGCCAATATGGACAATCGGCGCGGGGCCAGTGGCGGCCATGTCATCGGCGATAAGACCATGCAGCGCCGTTAGTTGCGAAAGATGGCCGTGAATATCGCCGATGGCATAGGTTTTCATCGGTTACACTGCAAACTGCAAATCTTTGACCGATTGGAACTTGCCCGTGGCCTGAAGCGTTTGCAAAACTTTGGGATCGATGGGCTGATCCAAATAAAGAATCGCAATGGCATCCTGACCCACGCCCGAACGCCCCAGCGTAAAGTTGGCGATATTCACGCCAAACTGCGCCATGGTTGTCCCCAATAGGCCGATGATACCCGGCACGTCTTCGTTGGTGGTATAGAGCATATGCGCGCCGATTTCGGCATCGATGTTGATGCCCTTGATCTGGATAAAGCGCGGCTTGCCATCGCTAAAGCAGGTGCCCGCCACCGACCGCTCACGCGAGTCCGTCACCATCGTCACTTTGATATAAGCGTCAAAGGTGCCTGTCTTGTCTTGGCGCGTGGTGGAAATTTGGATGCCCTTATCCTTGGCCACAATCGGGGCCGAGACCAAATTGACATCGGGATTTTGGGTTTTCAAAACGCCCGCAATCACCGCCGAGTTCAGCGCCGCAAGGTTCATCCCCGCCACGGTGCCATCATATAAAATATTGATCGCCTTGATCGGCTCGTCGGTCATTTGGCCGATGAATGCCCCCAAATGGCCCGCAAGTTTGATCCATGGCCCCATAACGACAGCCTCCTCGGCGGTGACATTGGGCATGTTCAGGGCATTGGCCACAGCGCCTGTGAGCAGATAATCCGACATCTGCTCGGCCACTTGTAGGGCCACGTTTTCTTGGGCTTCGGTCGTGGCGGCGCCCAAATGAGGGGTCACAACCACATTGGGCAGGCCAAAAAGCGGGTTTTCCGTGGCAGGTTCGACGTCAAAAACATCCAGCGCCGCCCCCGCAACATGGCCCGATTTCAATGCCTCGGCCAAGGCCACTTCGTCGATCAAACCGCCCCGCGCGCAATTGATGATGCGCACGCCCTTTTTGGTTTTGGCCA
>CAXNIF010000119.1:0-5776 GCA_964202345.1 Cypionkella sp. | reverse complement strand
CGCATCCCCGCCGCCCACAGATCAGGCCGCCGCACCTTGGTCACTTCCTCGGCCTGCGCGCGGCGCCATGTGGCCACCTCGGCATGGTTGCCCGATGTCAGCACGGGCGGAATTTCCCGCCCCTGCCAGACCGCTGGCCGCGTATATTGCGGATGTTCCAGCAGCCCATCCGAAAATGATTCCTCCACCGCAGATTCCGCATTGCCCAGCACATTGGGCAGCAATCGCACCACCCCATCGATCAGCGCCTGCGCGGCAATCTCGCCGCCTGTCATTACAAAATCGCCCAAGGACACTTCCTCGATCTCGAAATGATCCAGCACCCGCTGATCCACCCCTTCGAACCGCCCGCACAAAAGCGTCACGCCATCGCAGGCCGCCAACCGCCGCAGCAGCGCCTGCGTCAAGGGCCGACCGCGCGGCGACAAATAAATCACGGGCCAGCGCGTCACATCGCGCGGCGTGTCCACTGCCGCCGCATTCAGCGCCAATTCTAAGACATCCGCGCGCAGCACCATGCCCGCGCCGCCCCCTGCGGGCGTGTCATCAACATCGCGGTGCTTGCCCTGCCCAAAGGCGCGCAAATCCAAACACGCCAGCGCCCAAAGGCCCATGTCCAGCGCGCGGCCCACCAGCGATAGGCCCAGCACCCCCGGAAAGGCATCGGGAAACAGGGTGATAATCTTGGCCCGCCACGCATTTTTTGCGACCCGCGGCTCTTCCATCAGATCGCGCGGCTTCAGGCTGGGGCGCAGTGAAATCCGCCCATGGCTGCGGCTGGAAGCGCCCGCCGTTTCGGGCAAATCCTTGCTCACAGCTCTGCCTCGCGCTCTTGGGGCAAATCCACCACCACACGCCGCGCGGCAAGATCAACTGTGGGCACAGCCAGCTTGGTGAACGGGATCAGCAGCCCCTGCGCGCCCACCTCTAGGATATCCCCCGCGCCGTGGTTTAGCACCATCGTCACCGTGCCCAGCGCCGCGCCGCCCGTATCTACGACATCCAACCCGATCAAATCGGCATGGTAAAACTCGTCATCGGGCAAGGCGGGCAAGGCCGCGCGCGGCGCAAACAGCGACACCCCACGCAGATCATCAGCCTGTTCTTTGGTGGTCACCCCCTTGATACGAGCGCCAAACCCGCCCGTGACGGGGCGGGTTAAGGTGATGTGAAAGGTCTGTTTTCCGTCCTCGCCATAGAGCGGGCCGTAATCGCCAATCGCGCTTGGCTCGGCGCAAAAGCTTTTGATGCGCGCCTCGCCCGCCACCCCGTAAGAGCCTGCAATGGCCCCAACACAGATCAAATCCAGCCCAGCCATATCGCGCCTATCATGTGGAAATTGCGGCCCCGCGAACCCCGCAAGGCCGCCGCTTGATTATTCGCTGGCCGCTTCTTCAGCCGCAGCAGCCGGCGCTGCATTGCGCGCGGCTTTCTTGGCCGCCAGTTCCGCCATACGCTTGCCGGGAACTGCCGATTTCGGGTTGCTGCGCACCTTTTTCGGCATCACGCCAGCGGCTTCCAGCATGCGCGCAATGCGGTCGGTGGGCTGCGCGCCTTGGCCCAGCCAATGCTTCACGCGCTCCATGTTCATTTTCACGCGCTCTTCGCTGTCTTTGGCGACCAGCGGGTTATAGGTGCCCAGCTTTTCCAAAAAGCGGCCATCGCGCGGGTTGCGGCTGTCAGTCGCCACGATCGAATAGAACGGGCGCTTTTTGCTGCCACCGCGAGCCAAACGGATTTTCATCGACATAAGTGTAGTCTCCTAAAGTAGGGTGCGCGATGTCACGCACCATTTGGTTATTTCTGTAGTTTCTCGTGATGCCTGATGACTTCGGAAATGATGAAGGTCAGGAATTTCTTGGCCAATACGGGGTCTAGGTCGGCCTCGCGCGCCAATTGCTCTAGCCGCGCCATCTGTTGCGCCTCGCGGGCGGGGTCGCTGGGGGGCAGGCTATGCTCGGCCTTCAACCGCCCCACCGCTTGGGTCTGCTTGAACCGCTCGGCCAGCGTATAAACCAGCAGAGCGTCCAGACGGTCAATGCTGGCGCGGTGCTCGCGGAGTAGATCGGCGGCGCGGGTTGTGGTGTCTGGCGCGCTCATTTCTTTTTCATCATCCCCGACAGGCCCGCAGGCAAGGTCAGCCCGCGCGGCATTCCGGGGAATCCGCCGCCCATGCCCTGTTGCATCCCCTTGGCCATTTCGGCCATTGCATCGGGCGACAGGCTGGCGGGGTCTGGCATGCCCCCCCCAGAACCTTTCGCGCCCATCATCTGGGCAATGGCCTGTTTCATCATCCCGCCCTTGCCCATTTTCTTCATCATATCGGCCATCTGCATATGCTGTTTGAGCAGCTTGTTCAGATCAGACACATCCAACCCAGCCCCCGCCGCAATGCGTTTCTTGCGCGATGCCGCCAGCAGGTCAGGGTTCGCCCGTTCCTTTTTCGTCATCGACTGGATCAGCGCGATTTGGCGCACCAGCAGGCGATCATTAATTCCCGCCGCCTCGGCCTTTTTCGCCATGCCGCCCATGCCGGGCATCATCCCCATCATCGCCGACATGCCGCCCATTTTGACCATCTGCTCTAACTGCAACTTCAGATCGTTCATGTTGAACAGACCCTTGGCAAAGCGCTTGGCCATGCGCTCGGCGGCCTCAGCCTCAAAGGTTTCGCGCGCGCGCTCGACCAGCGCCACGATATCGCCCATGCCAAGGATACTGCCCGCCACGCGGTCCGCCTCAAAGGTCTCCAGCGCGTCCATCTTCTCGCCCAGACCGACAAAGCGGATGGGCTTGCCCGTGATGGCCCGCATCGACAGCGCCGCGCCGCCGCGCCCATCGCCGTCCATCCGCGTGAGCACCACGCCCGAGATGCCAAGCTTGCCGTCAAACTCGGCGGCGACATTCACCGCGTCTTGCCCCGTCAGACCATCCACCACCAGCAGGGTCTCGCGCGGCTGGGCAATATCGCGCACCGCCGTGATCTCATCCATCAGCACGTCGTCAATGTGCAAACGGCCCGCGGTATCCAAAAACACCACATCATAGCCGCCCATCGCAGCTTGGGTCTTGGCCCGCTTGGCGATCTGAACGGCGCTTTCGCCTTTGACAATCGGCAGAGAGTCCACGCCGATTTGCCCGCCCAAAATCGCAAGCTGTTCCATCGCGGCGGGGCGGTTGGTGTCAAGGCTGGCCAGCAGCACGCGCTTGCCCAGCTTTTCCTTGAACCGCTTGGCCAGTTTCGCCGTGGTGGTTGTTTTACCTGACCCCTGCAAACCCACCATCAAAATCGCGGCGGGCGGGTTGTCGATTTTCAGCGCCTCGGGCGCGGCATCCCCCGCCAGCACGCGCACCAACTCGTCATGAACAATCTTAACCACTTGCTGGCCGGGCGTGATCGAGCGGGTCACCGCCTGCCCTGTGGCCTTGACGCGCACCGCACGAATGAATGTGCGCGCGACCTCTAGCGAGACGTCGGCCTCCAAAAGCGCCGTGCGCACCTCGCGCAGTGCCGCATCCACATCCGCCTCACTCAGCGCCCCTGCCTTGGTCAAACGATCAAACACACCGCCAAGGCGTTCGGATAGGTTTTCAAACATGGCCCACTCCTGTTTTGCCCCATGTATTATATGGGGCGGCGGCGGTTTCACCCCAAGACGCGGGGCGGCTTCGTTTCACCCAAAGCACAAAAGCACCTGTGGGCGCAACGCGCTGACAGGTGGTGATCCTTGCATAGGGCATAGGACCAGAAGCGCTTGCCTCTGGGGATTTGAGGTGCGGGTAGAGGAAAAGAGGCGGGGAGTCAAGGGTGGGGGAGGGTTGCATTTAACTAACACTTGGACTCTACGGGCTGCCGAAACTGTCACTTCAACCGAGTGCCTGAACAAGGCGGTTAAAATTCTATTTACACAATCGTGCGTTTACTGGCACTGTGAAGCGAATACGAAAGAGGACGTCACCAGATGGCACAGGTAGCTCTATCTCCGAGCGTGCTTGAGTGGGCGCGTGAGCGCGCTGGTGTTCCTATGGACGCGCTCGCAAAGCGTTTCAAAAAATACTCTTATTGGCGCGAAGGTAAGGGGGGGCCGACCTTCCAACAGCTAGAAAGCTTAGCGAACACTTTAAACATTCCTGTCGGTATGATGTTTCTACCTGAACCGCCAGTCGAGAAACTGCCACTTCCTGACTTCCGTCGGATGGCAGATAGTGAAGCCTATCGCCCGAGCACAGAATTGATTGACACGATCCACACGTGCCAGCGTAGGCAACAATGGTATCGCGAGCATCTTGCCAGCGCGGGAGCTGAGGTGCTGGAATTTGTGGGAAGCGCCGAACGGGAAAAAAGCCCAGTCGTGATTGCCAACAAAATCCGTGCAACGCTTGACCTCGCTGTTTGCAATCGAACTGCAAGTTCTGACGAATTTTTGAGAAACTTTATTGGTCAAAGTCGAGATGCAGGTATTCTAGTAATGATAAATGGTGTCGTCGGGAACAACACTCGGCGACCTTTGAACCCACGTGAGTTTCGCGGCTTTGCAATTCCTGATCCCTTCGCGCCGCTTGTTTTCATTAACGGCGCAGACACCAAAGCAGGCCAAATCTTCACTTTGGCACATGAACTTGCACATATTTGGTTAGGAAAAGGTGGCATTAGCAATAGCTCTGCTGATGATTTGCCTGAAACGATCGCTCCTGACAGGGATATTGAACGTCTTTGTAACGCTGTGGCTGCGGAATTACTGGTTCCTATTGCAGATTTAAGAGGCAGCAACCTCCCTGAAGACATTGATCTGGCAAAGTCCAAAATTGCAAATAATTTTCGCGTCAGCACGCTGGTAGCGCTGCGCCGCCTTAAAGATATTGGCCGTCTTTCCTATGTCGATTTTCGCGCCGCCTATGATTTCGAACTATCCTACCTTAAAGAATTTGCGAAGAAAAAATCGGGTGGCGGTGATTTCTATGCGACGATGGGGGCGCGTGTTGATCCGCGCTTCGCCACGGCTGTGATCTCTGCTGCGCTTGAAGGTCAAGCGCTTATGGGTGAAGCGTTCGACCTTTTGGATCTGAAAAACTCGAAAACCTTTCACGAAGAAGCTCGACGATTAGGAGTAACAAGTTGAAATTTCTTTTGGATTCCAATTCTTTCATTACACCAGCACTAAATTACTATGCATTTGATATCTGTGGCAGCTATTGGGGATGGATAGCGAATGCGGCTAGAGCAGGCACAGTGAAAAGCATTTCACCTGTAAAGCGAGAATTAAGGAAGAAGGACGACCAGGTACGGAATTGGATTGACGTTCATTCAAAAGATTTATTTATTCCAGACGATTCTTCGGTAACTGCTCCCATGATGAACATTTCAACTTGGGTCAGTTCGAAAAATTATACATCTGCTGCTGTTGCCGAATTTTTAAGCAAGGCGGACTCATACCTTGTTGCCTATGCTCTACTTGGAAACCATCAGATCGTTACATTAGAAACCAGTGAGCCGCATCGAACGAATAAAGTGAAGATACCCGATGCAGGCAAAGCATTTGGAATTAAATCAATCACACCCTACGACATGCTGCGGCTGCATGGCGTAAAATTTTAGTCGTGTTTTCGGTATCCCCCCCCCGCAAAAACACCGCCATCTTTGCGCGGCATGGCTCTGCGCGCGGGGGCGGGTTTATCCCCTTTTGCCCTTTGCCTCCTGCTCTACATAGCGCAGCACAATTTCTACCTTCGCGTCATCGCTCAGCGGCTTATCGGCAAGCCAATCTAGAAATCTTAA
>CAXNIF010000118.1:0-5783 GCA_964202345.1 Cypionkella sp. | reverse complement strand
ATCGTCGCGCTGGCCCTGAATGACGACCAAGCGCGCGAAAAATTTGGCGATTTGGATATTAAGCTGCCCTATCTGCGCTTTGCCAAGGCACCAAAGTAACGGATCAGGCCCCCAAATGGGGGCCTAATTTTTCTCGTTAAAGAAATCGCTGATTTGCTGGGCCATTGCCTCTGATATCCCCGGCACCGCCATCAGATCGGGCAAGCCCGCTCGCGCCACGGCCTTTGCACTGCCAAAATGCGCCAAGAGGGCGCGTTTGCGCACAGCGCCAATTCCGGGCACGTCATCAAGTGGTGTGGCCGACATCGCCTTGGCGCGTTTGGCGCGGTGCGCGCCAATCGCCCAGCGGTGCGCCTCATCGCGCAGGCGCTGAATGAAATACAAAACGGGATCATTGCGCTGCAAAGCAAAGGGCCGCTCGCCCGCGCGGTGAAACTCTTCTTTGCCTTGGTCGCGGTCAATGCCCTTGGCGACACCGACCATCGGGATATCCTCTAGCCCCATTTCAGCCAAGACACCCGCCACGGCCGAAACTTGCCCCGCCCCGCCGTCAATCAACAGTAAGTCGGGCCAAAGTTCGCTCTTTCGTTCTGGGTCTTGCTTGACCAGTTTTTCAAAACGGCGCGTCAGCACCTCGCGCATCATGCCAAAGTCATCGCTTTTGGCCCCTGCGGCGGATTTGATATCAAACTTTCGATATTGGCTTTTCAAAAAGCCATCTGGCCCCGCCACGATCATGCCGCCCACAGCATGGGCGCCTTGGATATGCGAGTTGTCGTAAACTTCAATGCGTTGGGGGGCGGCTTCCAGATCGAAGGCATCTGCCAAACCTTGGAGCAATTTGGCCTGAGTGCTGACCTCTGACATTTTGCGCGCCAAGCTTTCGCGCGCGTTGCGCAAGGCGTTCTCTACAAGTTCGGCCTTCTCGCCGCGCTGCGGCACGGCAAGCTCTACCCGCCGCCCCGCGCGGTCTGCCAAAAGTTGCACCATCAAATCTTCGTTGTCGATGGCATGGGACAATAAGATCAGGCGCGGCGGTTCTTTATCATCATAAAACTGGCCCAAAAACGCCTCGAGTATCTCGGCCTCATCGGCCCCTGCCCCCATATTCCCCCCGCCCGTGCGCGGGTAAAAGTCGCGATTGCCCCAGCTTTGATTGGCGCGGATGAAAAATACCTGCACACAGGCTTGGCCATTTTCCAGATGCAGGGCGATCACATCCGCCTCTGGCACGCTGGCGGGATTGATCCCTTGGGATTGCTGCACGGCCGTCAAGGCGCGGATTCGGTCGCGCAGGGCGGCGGCGCGTTCAAATAACAGCGATTCGGAAGCCTCGGCCATCTCGCGGGCGAGATTGGCCTGCACGGCGGTGGTCTTGCCTTCCAAAAAGCGCTGCGCATCGGCGACCAGCCCCGCATAGCCATCGGCATCGATTTTCCCAACACAGGGCGCGGCGCAGCGTTTGATTTGATACTGCAAGCAAGGACGACTGCGCGATTCGAACATCGAATCCGAGCAGTTGCGCAGCAAGAACACCTTTTGCAGTTGGTTCAACGTGCGACCCACTGCGCCAGAGCTGGCAAAGGGGCCGTAATAAGCGCCCTTTTCACTGCGCTTGCCGCGATGTTTTTTCAACTGAGGAAAAGGGTGGGTCGTGGATATCAAAATATTGGGAAAGGATTTATCATCGCGCAGCAAAACATTATAGCGCGGCTTAAGCTGTTTGATAAGGTTTTGTTCCAGCAGCAGCGCCTCGGTTTCGGTGCGCGTGGTCAAAAACATCATGGACGCGGTTTCAGATATCATGCGCGCGATACGCACCGAATGGCCCGTTGGGCGCGCATAGTTCGACACCCGCGCGCGCAAGTTGCGCGCCTTGCCCACATAAAGAACTTCGCTTGCGGTATTGAGCATGCGGTAAACGCCGGGGCTGCCATCAATTGTTTTCAAATAGGCGGCGATCACAGCATGGCCCATAGGCGGTGGCGGCGGGTTTTCGTCAGTCATCGCGCGCAAAACTCTCGTTTAGGTTGATCTCTCTTGGGTTGATTCGGCCAAGCGCCTGCCCCAAGCGGCGTGAATCTTCAAGGGCAAACCTATCCACCCATTCTGTGGATAACTCTGAGGAGAAATCCCATCATGCCGCAAATTTGTCTTGTTTTCTAGGCCACTCTTCGCTTTGCCTATTTTTTAGGCATTTGCGTAAGTAATTGATAAATATTGAATAAAATAATTCACCGCGTCAACGCACTGATTTTCAACATCTTTTTTTATCATTTTGTGACGATTCTGTGAAAAGTGGACAAGTCAGCACATCGACCTCGCCTTTGGCTATTCTACGTCCATCACATCGGGCGTTTGCCATGCCAAATGTTGCCCACCATCCACGGCAATCATCTGCCCTGTTACGGCGGGGGAATCTAGAAAAAAACCCAAGGCTGCGGTGATATCGGCGGGGTTAGCCCCCCGCGCCAATAACGTCGATTGACGCTGTTTGGCAAACAGTTCCTCGCTTTGCCGCCCCCCTTGTAGGGTAGGGCCGGGGCCGATGCCATTAACGCGAACATCTGGGGCCAAGGCCTGCGCCGCTGTCTGGGTCAATGCCCATAGGCCCATTTTTGCGATGGTATAGCTGAAATGCTCTGGCGTTAGCTTGCGCACGCGCTGATCGATCATGTTGACGATCAATCCTTGTGCCTTCGGCTCTCCGGTTTCATCGATGATCGCGCGGGGGGATTGGGCGGCGAAACCTTGCGCCAGCACAAATGGCGCGCGCAAATTGCTTTCCATGTGCCGATCCCATGATTTGCGCGTGGCGCTGGCGAAATTGTCATATTCAAAGATCGACGCATTGTTAATCAACACGGATAGCGCCCCGCCCAAGCCTTGCGCCGCTTTTTCAATGAGCTTTTGGGTTTGCGTCTCGATCAAAAGATCGGCGCGCAGGCAAACGGCTTTTCGTCCCATGTTTCGAATTTCTTCGGCCAGCGTTTCGGTCTCGTCGCGCGAGCTGGCAAAATGCAGTGCCAGATCGTAACCCCGCTGCGCCAAATACAGCGCCATATGGCGGCCCAATCGACGCCCCGCCCCTGTCACCAATGCCCGCATCTATTTTGATCCACATCCACATGCTTTTCGGCCAAGCAAAGCGCCTGCCACGTCTCGTTTGCCACATTGGGGACAGGTGGCAATTTTGGCAAGCTTGGGAAATTTCGGCTTATGTCCGCTCGCCTTAATGACGGCATTGCCAATCATCGCCAGCAGGGCCATGGCCAACAGAAAAACCAAAATGATCTTAAACAGCATCTAAAGCCCAAACCGCGCCCAAAGCGCGCGCTCCTCAATGTGGGACAGCACAGCCTCGCCCAAGTTCAGCCCGAAACGTGACAACAGACCGCGCCTTTGCCCCAAGGGGCGCAGCTGAACTTTCTCGCCAAAGATTTCCTTCATTTTCGGCACCAAATGCGCGATTCCATCGGCCAGCCCCAAATCTACAGCGCCCTGCCCCACCCAGACATCGGCGTTGAACAAATCACCCGCCGCCAAGCGCGCGCCGCGCCGCGCTTTGACATGGGCAATAAAGGCGGCGTGGATCGGCTCTTGCAGGGCCTTCAGCCGCGCCACATCGGCGGGTTTTTGCGGCAAGAACGGATCGGCCAAGCTTTTCGACGTGCCCGCTGTCACCACGCGCCGCTCGACCCCTTGTTTGGCCATCAATTCGGTAAAGCCAAAAGAGGCGAAAATCACCCCAATTGACCCCAAAATCGAACTGTCATCCACCCAAATATGATCTCCCGCACAGGCCAGCCAATAGCCGCCCGACGCGGCCACATCCTCGACAAAGGCATGAACTGGAACGCCTTTTTCATCGGCCAAACGTCGGATGCGCGCGGCGATCAGGCTAGATTGCACCGCAGATCCGCCGGGCGAATTGATGACCAAAGCCAAAGCGGCGGGCTTTATCGCAAAGGCCTTGTCAATCAGCGGCGCAAGCCCCGAATCTGACAAACCGCCGCGCCCCATGCCAATGGCCCCTTGCAGGCGGATCACCGGCACCAGCGGCGGCTTTTTCGTAAAAGGGATATATTTTTTCATGCCCTACACTTTTTTGCTGATCTACACTTAGGCCGATCTGAGGCGCAAAACAACGCCCGCGCCTTTTTGGCGGCAAAAATATCCGCCGCGCCGCAAACCGCCCCAACCCCAGCCCTTGCGGTGCAAGGGTTTTCCCGCCACCATCGGGCCATGATCGAGAAATTGGAAATGTTCATTGCCTTGGCCACTGAACGCCATTTTGGCCGTGCGGCAATTGCCTGTGGGGTCACGCAGCCTTCGCTGTCCTCGGCCATTCGCCAATTGGAAGACCAGCTTGGCGTTCAGCTTGTGCATCGCGGATCGCGTTTTATGGGGCTGACACCCGAAGGGGCGCGGGTGCTGGATTGGTCGCGGCGCATTGTCGGGGACGCACGGGCCATGCGCGCCGAAATGCGCAGTGTCCATGCGGGCCTATCGGGTAATTTGCGCATTGGGGTGATTCCTACAGCTTTGCCGATGGTCGCCAAGCTGACCGCCCCGTTTTTGGCCCGCCATCCCAATATGCAAGTGACGATTCTATCGCGCACATCGACCGAGATTTTGGCCGGAATCGACACGCTGGAACTGGATGCAGGCATCACCTATCTGGACAACGAACCTTTGGGCCGCGTGGCGCAACTGCCGCTGTATAGTGAATTTTACCGATTTCTTTGCACCAAGGACTTCGCTTTGGCGCAAAGGCCGCAGGTCACTTGGGCCGAAGTGGCCACCCAGCCCTTGTGCCTGCTGACCGCAGATATGCAAAACCGCCGTATCATCAACCAGCATCTGGCAGAGGCGGATACATCAGGGCGCATGGCAGCGCGGATTGAATCAAATTCCACGATTGCGCTGATTTCACACGTGAAAACGGGGCTTTGGGCCTCGATAGTGCCGATGGAATTGGCGCAGATTCTGGGCGGCACGGGCATGGTATCTTTGCCGATTGTCTCGCCCGAAGTTGAACATTTGGTCGGCCTTGTCACGGCCAAGCTTGGCCCGCAAACCCCTGTGCTACAGGCGCTGATCGAAGCGGCGGCAAAGCTCAAGTCATTATAGATAAAATCTATCACTTCACGATAATTCGATATTGATTTTCATATCAAAACCTTTACCCCTGCGGAAAATAGTTTCGAGGGGCCTATGCTGGACACCGCCACCCTATCTGCGCGCATTGACGAAATTTTGGCCGCCCATGCCCATCGCGAAGGCCCGCTTTTGCCGATTTTACACGATGTGCAGGCCGAGTTTGGCCATATTCCCGCAGAATGCTTGCCCATCATCGCGGCGGCGCTGAATATCTCACGCGCTGAGGTGCATGGCGTCATCTCGTTCTACCACGATTTTCGCGAAACCCCTGCGGGGCGTCATGTGGTGAAACTTTGCCGCGCCGAGGCGTGCCAATCCGTTGGGGCTGATGCTGTGGCCGCGCAGGTGCGCGCCAAACATGGCATTGATTTTCACGAAACCACCGCAAATGGCGCGCTGACCCTAGAGCCTGTGTTTTGCCTTGGCCTCTGCGCTTGCGGCCCTGCGGCGATGGTGGATGGCAAATTGGTTGGGCGCGTGGATGGCGCGAAAATTGAGGCAATTCTTGGGGATTTGGCATGAAAATTTACCTTCCCCTTGATAGCGCCGCCGTGGCGCTGGGCGCCGATGATGTGGCAAAGGCCATTTTGGCCCATGCCGCCCAAGCAGGAATTAACGTG
>CAXNIF010000117.1:0-5790 GCA_964202345.1 Cypionkella sp. | reverse complement strand
GCCGCGCCTTATCGGGCAGGGGCGCGCGGCAGAGCTACTGTATACGGGCCGCTTGATGCGCGCCGAAGAAGGCCATACTTGGGGCTTTTGGAATGCGCTGCACAGTAGCAACGATTTGGACGCCGCCGCCCAAACCTTGGCCACCGCGCTGGCCGCTGGGCCAACCTTTGCCCATTCCATGACCAAAACCCAATTGAACCAAGAATGGAATATGGGTCTGGATCAGGCCATCGAATCCGAAGCACAGGCGCAGGCCATCTGCATGCAAACCCGCGATTTCGAACGTGCCTACCGCGCCTTTGTCGCCAAAGATCAGCCCATATTCGAAGGAAACTAGGCCATGGGCGATCAAACCTTTTTGAACTGGCCCTTCTTTGAAAACAACCACCGCAGCCTTGCGCAAGGGCTAGAGTCGTGGTGCGCGGCCAATTTGCCCGTGGATCATAGCGATGTCGATGCCGCCTGCCGCGCCTTGGTTGCAAATTTGGGTGCGGGCGGTTGGTTGCAGCATTCGGGGGCCGATATGGGCCAGACGCTGGACGTGCGCAGCCTATGCCTGATCCGCGAAACCTTGGCGCGCCATGATGGTTTGGCAGATTTTGCCTTTGCCATGCAGGGGCTGGGCATGGGCGCGATCAGCCTGTTTGGCACCGCATCTCAACGCGAATGGCTGGCGCGCACGCGCACAGGCCGCGCCATTTCGGCATTTGCCCTGACCGAACCCGCCTCTGGGTCTGACGTGGCCGCCACGTCCACCACCGCCACCCGCACGCCAGATGGCTGGCGACTAAACGGCGAGAAAACTTGGATATCCAACGGCGGTATTGCCGATGTTTATGTGATCTTTGCCCGCACGGGCGAGGCGGCGGGCGCAAAGGGTCTATCGGCCTTTTTGATGCCCGCAAATGCGGCGGGGCTGCAGGTGGCCGAGCGCCTTTTGGTGATTGCGCCGCACCCGTTGGCCCGGCTCACCTTGACCGATGTTGACCTGCCCAAAGATGCACTGATTGGGGCGGCAGGCGACGGATTCAAAATTGCCATGTCGGTGCTGGATGTCTTCCGTTCGACCGTTGGCGCGGCCGCACTTGGCTTTGCCCGCCGCGCGCTGGACGAAGCACTTGCCCGCGTAAAAACCCGCCGCATCCAAGGCGCGCCTTTGGCCGATTTGCAGATGGTGCAAGGGCATCTGGCCGATATGGCGCTAAAGATCGACGCCGCTGCCTTGCTGATCTATCGCGCGGCTTGGACCAAAGACCAAGGCGCCCCCCGCATCACCCGCGAGGCGGCCATGGCCAAACTATACGCCACCGAAGCCGCGCAAGAGGTGATTGATATGGCCGTGCAACTGCACGGCGGCGAAGGCGTGCGCTTTGGTGCTGTGGTCGAAAGCCTCTACCGCGAAATTCGCGCTTTGCGTATCTATGAGGGCGCAAGTGATGTTCAACGTATTGTCATAGCGCGCAGTATTCTAGCATGACCTACAGCCGCCAGATTCGCGTCGAATTCAATCACTGTGACCCTGCAGGGATTGTGTTTTATCCGCGCTATTTTGAAATGACCAATTCGCTTTGCGAGAACTTCTTTCGCGAGGTTGTCGGTTATCCCTATTCTGCCATGATGGCCGATGGCATTGGCGTGCCAACTGTGCGCATTGAAACCCATTTCGCCGCGCCTTCGCGATTGGGCGATGTCCTAGACTGGCGGCTATTTGTCGAAAAGCTGGGCAAAACCTCTGTCACTTTTCGCGCCGAGGCATGGTGTGAGGCGAAGCTGCGCGTAACGGTGCATCTGACCTTGGTCTGGCTGTCACCCAGCCACCGCCCCACCCCATGGCCAGCCAGCATCCGCGCCTGCCTACTTGCCCAACAGGAGAAAGCATGACCCCGACCGATTTGCAATTTCTGCACCCTTCGCATTGGAAACCCGCGATTGGCTATTCCAACGGTGTCGCTGCCAGCGGGCGGATGGTATTCACCGGCGGTATGATTGGCTGGAACGCGCAGCAAGAGTTTGAAACCGACGATTTCGTAGGCCAGGTTGACATGGCCTTGCGCGCCATTGTGGCTGTTTTGGCCGAAGCGGGCGCAGGCCCCCAGCATCTGGTGCGCCTGACATGGTATGTCACCGACAAACGAGAATACTTGGGCAACCTCAAAAGTATCGGCCGCGTGTATAAAGAGATCATCGGGCGGCATTACCCCGCTATGGCACTGGTGCAGGTGGTAGCCCTGGTCGAAGATCGCGCAAAAGTCGAAATAGAGGCGACGGCCGTTATTTCCGCCTGACCCTAATCTTGAACCACTCTGTTAGAACAATCGGAACAAAGGCCCGCGTGGCGCAGCTATGGTAATCTTCCCATTTTTGATGGGGCACATCGGTAGAATTTACGCGGCCATTTTCAGTTTCATGGCGGGTGTGATGCCGCCGATGCCCATGTTGGGGCGGTCGTTGTTGTAAGTCCAGAGCCATTTCGTGGCTTGATCCTGTGCCTCCTCGATGCTTTCGATGATGTATTGGTCCAGCCATTCGTGCCGGAGCGTGCGGTTGTAGCGCTCGACATAGGCATTCTGCTGGGGCTGTCCGGGTTGGATGTGCTGGATAGCAATGCCATGCTTGTCAGCCCATATTCTGAGCTTCTCGCTGATGTATTCTGGGCCATTGTCTACCCTGATCGTGCCCGGCTTGCCCCGCCATTCGATGATCCTGTCGAGGCTTCGTGTTACTCGTTCAGCTGGCAGCGAGAAATCGACCTCGATCCCAAGACCCTCGCGATTGAAGTCGTCCAGAACATTCAGCAGCCGAAAAGCCCTGCCATCACCTAGGCGGTCGGCCATGAAGTCCATGGACCAAGTCACATTCGGCGCATCTGGCACGGCCAGAACCTCAGGCTTCTCCCGTTTGAGCCGCTTGCGTGGCTTAATCCGCAGGTTCAGCTCCAGCTCGCAGTAAATGCGGTAAACCCGTTTATGGTTCCAGGGATGCCCCTTCACGTTGCGCAGGTGCAGGAAACATAGACCAAACCCCCAAGTTTTGCGGGCATCGGTCAGACCTGTCAGCAGGTCGGCGATCACCTCGTTCTCGTCCTTCAGCTTCGGGCTGTAACGATAGCAGGTCTCGCTGACCCCAAAGGCCCGGCACGCCAGCGCGATGCTAACCCCCCGTCGTTCTACCGCCGTCTCGGCCATCTCTCGCCTCTGAGATGGCCCTGTCACTAATGGGATGGTCCGCCCCGCACCCCGATGTCAGAATTAAGGCATCGCAGATTAAAAGGAGATAAAGGATGCGAATTAAACCGTTACCAGAGACCTTTGCCTATGGGATCGATATCGGCAAAAAGGTTTTCCACGTTGTTGCCGTCAATCGCGAGGGCGCTGTTATCCAACGCGCCAAGTTTGCGCGTGACACCCTGCAATCATTCTTCGATTTGGCGCCCAAAACTTTGATTGGCATGGAGGCCTGTCCAGGTTCGCAATGGCTGGCGCGAAAGCTCATCCAGATGGGCCACGATGCTCGGATCATCCCAGCTCGGTTCGTGAAGCCTTATGTGAAGTCGAACAAAACCGATACAGTTGATGCTGCCGCGATTGCTGAGGCCGTGACCAGGCCAACCATGCGTTTCGTCGAAGTGCGAACGCCAGAGCAAGTTGACCTGCAAGCCCTGCATCGCATCCGGGATCGGATCGTGGGTCAACGCACTGGATTGATGAATCAGGCGCGGGCCTTTTGCATTGAATATGGGCTGGCAATGCGGGTTGGAGCTGGTGGCTTTTATGCTGATATCCGGCGCCACTTGGCTGATCAGGATAATGATCTGACCCAAAGCATGCGGGGCCTATTGAGCGACCTGTTGGAAGACCTTGCTTATATCGAGAGCCGTGTAAAAGCCTTATGCAGCAAGATAGAAGCGATTGCGCATCAAGATGAGAAAATCCGTCGGCTGATGACGATCCCCGGGATCGGCCCCTTAGGCGCAACGGCTCTTGTGGCAGCAGCAGGTGATGGAAAGCAATTCCGCAAAGCGCGAGATATGGCGGCATGGCTTGGACTTGTGCCGGCGGAATACTCCACAGGAGGAAAACAGACCCTCCTTGGGATTAGTAAGCGCGGAAACAGATATGTGCGCCGTCTGATCATCCATGGGGCGCGTTCGTGCTTTCTGCATCTCGACCGTGAAAGTCATGCCCTGGGGCGCTGGCTGAACGCATTGGAAGCCCGAACTCATCGCAACAAGGCCGTCGTTGCCTTGGCTAACAAACTGACACGGATCGTTTGGGCCATACTCACGCAACCCGGCACCGTCTATCTGCGGTCAAAAGGCGCAGCAGCCTGAGCTGAGCCTTTACCGCAAACCCATTGCAGGGGAAATGATGACCAAACGGTTGATCGACCACGGGTAAGCCACGCGCAAAAAAGCGGGATTTAATCCCGTTCCACTAATCTGGAACCCGAGGGGCGGATCTCATCAAGGCCTTGTCGCCAAAAGCGGCTAACTGATCAGAGGCCGGATACATTTACGCAAGCCGGTGCGTCACTCATTTAAACCTTGCAATAGCGGGGCGGACCATACATTTTTTCCAAGGGCTTCCTTCAACAGGTCGTTTTGCATGCTCAGATCGGCATACATGCGCTTCAAGCGACGGTTCTCTTCCTCCATCGCCTTCATTTGGCTCACCATAGACGCATCCATCCCGCCATACTTGGCACGCCATTTATAGAACGACGCGTCGCTCATACCGTGTTCACGGCACAACTCAGCCACGGGCACGCCGCCTTCGGCCTGACGCAAAATCGCGATGATCTGCGCTTCAGTGTATCTGCTTGTCTTCATTCGAATGCTCCTCATGCATCTTGTCGAGAAAATTCTACTTTTGCACCCCACTAAATTCGGGGGGGATTACCGTGCCACGCGGTGATGGTGGTATCCAGCGATAATCGGGAACTGCGCGGTGCGACTCGTCAAACGTTGATGTGGCGTTGATGTAAAACGGGGATTTGTGTATCCCCAGTATTTCGCTCAACATTTAACTAATTGCCAATCATAATGTATAATTCTTGATTTATCACAATATGTTACAGGTGATCAGCGCATACTTCCAACTACCTCCTAACCGATACTTAGCCTGCGCTACCTGCGGGAACTCAAGAAAAATCCAGCCGCCAAGCCAACAAACAAAAACACAACAATCTCAGCAGCCAAAAGCTTCCACGCAATCCTTGCTATCAAGTGGCCGTAGCGGCCAGTAAGGTAAACTTCGTCAGACAAAACAAACGCAAAACGATCAAAGCTTTCGCCTTGCCAGCCGTGTGGAGGGAAAAGAACAGCGACTGCGCAAGCCAAAAACGTTACCGCCATAGTCTTATTCCAAACATCGCTCATCTTCTTCCCCTTCAGTAATCCACCTGCATTCATAACAACAAAGTAACTTGTCCGTCGTTTAGTAAACTGGAACAAGCGCCGTCATTTCGGTCTAGAGGGCTCTCACTCTCTTTGTTTACCTTATTCATCTTGGCGCTTACGGGTCAAGCGGCGGTTCTAATTGGTTTGTGCTTAGATTTTCTTCCTTGCTGCTAAGATTGCTGGACCACGCTCGAACCACACATCGGCTGGAGTCGGATTTTGGTAGCCGCACCTCCGTAGGCCGCTCCTATTTGCCTGAAGTGATGGAAGTGATGCGACCGACTCATGTGGGTTGAGCTACCCCCCGAAAATCTGTCCAGAAAATGGGGAGTAGCTCAGAGAGCTTGACCCTTTATCGAGTGCAAGAGGTCGACGACGCTACCAGCGGCGAT
>CAXNIF010000116.1:0-5829 GCA_964202345.1 Cypionkella sp. | reverse complement strand
CGGTCAGCAATATCGCGCGTCAGCCGCCCATTGCCTTCGACAGTGACAAAATCGACCACGCGGCGCAGCAAGCGCCCTGCAATGCGCGGGGTTCCGCGCGCCCGGCGGGCGATCTCGCGCACGCCTTCGGGATCCGTGGCAATGCCCATCAGCCGCGCGCCGCGCGCGACGATCAAATCCAACTCGTCCTCGGTATAAAACACAAGGCGGGTCGGAATGCCAAAACGGTCGCGCAATGGCGTGGTCAACAGGCCAAGGCGGGTGGTGGCCCCCACCAGCGTAAAGGGCTGCAAATCAATGCGCACCGTGCGCGCGGCGGGGCCTTCGCCAATCACCAAATCCAGCGCGTAATCCTCCATCGCGGGATAAAGCACTTCTTCCACCACGGGCGAGAGTCGATGAATCTCGTCGATGAACAGCACATCTTTGGGCTCTAAATTGGTCAAAATCGCCGCCAGATCCCCCGGCTTGGCAAGTACTGGCCCAGAGGTCATGCGAAAGCCTACCCCCAATTCTCGCGCCATGATCTGCGCGAGCGTGGTCTTGCCCAAACCGGGCGGGCCATGAAACAGCGTGTGATCCATCGACTGGCCGCGCATTTTGGCGCTTTCGATAAACACGGCCAAATTGGCCCGCGCCTCGGCTTGGCCGACAAATTCGTCCAGAGTTTGCGGCCGCAGCGCGCGGTCTAGGTCTTCGGGCAATGCCTCGGGGCGCAAGGTGGGGTCAGAGGACATCCATCACCCCTTTGGTGCCAGCGCCTTCAGCGCGGCGCGGATAAGCGATCCCGTATCGGCATCTGGATTGGCTTCGGAAATAGTGGCCAAGGCGCTGGCCGCATCCCCCGTGCCATAACCAAGATTGGTCAGCGCCGATAGCGCATCGGCCATGGCGCTTGCGCGGGCTTGGCCGGCGGCTTGCTGGGGGCTGGGCGCTTTGCGCGGCGCGGGTATTTCGCTGGGCTCGATCACCGCATCATCCATGCTGGCCGTGCCAGACAGCGCGCCGCCCAGCGCCATCAAGCTGGGCGCTTTGGATTTCAATTCCAAAATCACCCGCTGCGCCAACTTTGGCCCCACGCCTTGGGCAGATTGAATGGCGCGGGCATCGCCCAAATGAATGGCGCGGGCCACCCCATCCGCGCCCAGCGCGCCCATCATGGACAAGGCAGCCTTAGGGCCAACACCCTGAACCGAGGTGAGCAAGCGATGCCATTCTTTTTCAATCATGCTGGGAAAGCCATAAAGCTGCAAAATGTCTTCGCGCACCACCAATTCGGTATAAAGCGCCACCGCCTGCCCCAAAGGTGGCATCGCGGCCAAGGTGCGATCCGAGACAAAAACAATATAACCCACCCCGCGCACATCGATCAGCAGATGATCGGGGCCACGAAAATCCAATATGCCAGCGATTTTCCCAATCATCCCGCAGCCCTTCGCAGGTCAGCCGATTTTAGGGCGGCGGTCAGCCGCCCCGCCGATTGCAAATGATGGGCATGGCAAATGGCAATGGCCAGCGCGTCGCTGGCATCTGGCCCCGCCACAACCACGCCGGGCAACTGGATACGCACCATATGTTCCACTTGCCCCTTATCGGCATGCCCAACGCCCACCACGCATTTCTTTACGGCATTGGGGGCATATTCGCCCACATTCAGCCCAAATTGCGCGGGCACCAGCAAAGCAATGCCGCGCGCTTGGCCCAGCTTCAAGGTGGCCACCGCGTCTTTGTTGACAAAAGTATGTTCAACGGCGGCAGCATCGGGCGCATAGCGGTGCAGCACTTCGGTCAATTGCGCATATAAATCGGCCAAGCGGCGGCCCATATCACCCTCGCCCTCTTGAGCGGCAGAATGGCACACCCCATTGGCCACATGGGTCAAACGCGCGCCCGCCACGTCGATCACCCCCCAGCCAAGGTTACGAAGGCCAGGATCGATTCCCAAAACCCGCATCTGCTCTCCTATCGGCGCAAATTTTTCCGATTTTTATCGAATTAGCACGAAAAGCGAACATCCGCCAGCTTAGAAATCCACCCCCCCCAAAGCACTGGGGGCGATGCTGCACATGCAGCATTCGACCAATGGCAAGACAGAAACGACATTTCGGCACGCATTTTTGCAAATTGCCAAAAAAATAGACGTTAATTTGCACGTTTGGTCATGCATTGGGCGCAATGCAGACATGCGCGCGCCCCAGTTGCTTTGCAGGCGCAGCAAGTTTAGATAGCCCTTATCGCAGAACATCTGCACCATTTTGAAAGGATTACCGCTATGGCTTCGATAGAGACGTCGCATCGCGTGGCGCCATTCGGCGCTGTTTCGTTTTTCCGCGCTGCGGCATGGGTTGGCGACAACTTTGCTGCATTCGTAGCATGGAACAATGCCCGCAAGACTCGCAACGCCCTATATGCGTTGTCGAACCGCGAATTGGACGATATTGGCCTGTGCCGCGCCGACATCGACATGATTGGGCGCTAAGCTAGGCGGCACTGCGGCCAAACCGCCCGCCCACCGTGACGCCTCCAAAGCCGCAAGCCACGCTTGCGGCTTTTTGCTTTTGCCCTGGGGACTCTAAAGCAATTTGCGCAGTTCAATGGCAAGAAATTGCTGAAGAATAAGCAGATATTGGCTGGCCCTGACCGAAATAGGATCAGGATAAAGAATATATTCTGCCACGCGGTGAACGGCATTGCTGCTGTCCAGCACGACAGAGGTGCTTGGATTATAACCCGCTGTTTCAGCGGCGTGAAACAAGCTGATCTTCACAATGGCCATCACCAAAACGATCCGAAGAAATCCCCGCAGCATCGTTGGCCGCCAAGCCGCGCGCGGCTGCCGCATTGCTTTGCCACCCACTGTGCCCTCGGCTGCAAAAACTTTGCCGCGCTTGCGGTTTGCCTCATAGGCGGCTTTGCGCGCCTCAAAATCTGGATCAATGGAATTTTGCATAATTACCCTCATCAACACAAAAATCTAACATCTAAATTGGCCATGACAGATAGCCGTCGAATGTGGCGATTTTAGGGAATTATCGCTTGCTTAACCCTTGCGCAGCACCAAAGCCGACCATTCGCCCAAATCTTCCCGCGCCTCTAAGGCAAAGCCCACGGCTTGGTAGGCGGCAATAATCGCTTCGGCTTGCACCACCAAAAGCCCCGACAAAATCGCCCGCCCGCCCGTGCCGATATGGGCGGCCATGGCGGGGGCCAACTCCAGCAGCGGGCCTTTTAGAATATTGGCAAAAACCAAATCAAAAGGCGCGGCAGCAGCAATTTCCGGATGGGCAAAGCCGGCCGCCTCATAGCAGGCAATGCGGCCCGATAGGCCGTTGATCCCCACATTGGCCAGCGCCACCTCAACGGCCACTTGGTCAATATCAGATGCAATAATCCGCGCATCTGCCAAAGTGGCCGCCGCCGCCAAAGCCAAGACCGCCGTGCCACAGCCAATATCCGCCACGTTTTGCGGCGCATCGCCCTGGGCCAGCAGCCGGTCATAGGCCCGCAGGCACCCCAAGGTTGTGCCATGATGGCCCGTGCCAAAGGCAACAGTGGCCTCGATTTGCAAGGCCACGCGCCCAGATGGCACCTTATCGGCATCATGACTGCCATAAACAAAAAACCGTCCCGCCTCGACGGGGGGCAATTCTCGGCGCACATGGGCGACCCAATCGATATCGGGCACTTGCGATGTCACAAATGGTTTAGACCCAAAGGCCAAAGCAAAGACGTCCAGCATGGCTTGGCTGGGCGGATCCATGAAATAGGCCCCCACCTCCCAAAGATCACTGCCATCTTCAATTTCAAAAACCCCCACGCCCGTTGGGGCAGGGTCAAGCTTTTCCAGCGCCGCGCCCAAGGCTTCGGCGGCATCGCCGCCCTCTAGCGTGGTCAAAGCACTATAAGTGGGCATCAGCGATCCTTTGGGTTACTTTTGCGCAAGGCGCACAAAAAGATAGGTGTTATTGGCGATAAACAGGGCCGAGTTGCGCGTATTTTCAAACAGCCTGCGCGCCAAAGCCGCGCGTCGGCGCGCGGGCAGAAACAGCGCTAAAACACGGTGCATCAGCCAATGGCGCAGCGGCTTTTTGCGCGCCAGTTCCGCGCCCGTGGACAACAGCCCGCGCCCCAAAACATGAAACAGCGCTTGCTCTAGGTCAATCGACGGGGCCACGGCCTGCGTGATATCCTCTTGAGCGACAATTTTCAGCGGTAGGTGATCGACAGCCTCCAGAAAATCAGCCACGCGGTGCCCGCCGCCGCAAATACGCCCGCCAGATTGGGTGGGGAAAGCAGGACTGCGGAAACAATCCCCAATCAAGATTTCGCCCTTTGGCCCCAGCAAAGACAGCGCCTTGGGCAAGGAACGGCGCAGCGGGATATATTGAAAGCTTTCGGAAAATAGGCACAAATCAAAGGGGCCTACGGGATTTGCCGCTTGAAAGGTGGCCTCATGCACCACGGCTTGCGGGGCATTTTCGCGGCAATGCTGCGCCAAATATTCAGACGGAACCACGATTTCGACATCATGACCCATCGCAATCAGCTTTTTCGCCGTCTCGCCCGCGCCGCCGCCAATGTCCAATATCCGCAGCTTGCCGGGCGGTAAATGCGAAAACAGTCGCGCCGAATAGGCATCTTGCGCCCGTCCGACATTGCCCGCGGCAATATCAAGACCTGTCCAAAATCCGTAGTGCAGATGCTCTGTTCCCGTCAGCCACCGCGACAGCGCCAGCGCTGTATCAAGGCCAATCGCCCGTGTATCAAGTTTGTTTTTGGCCATAACGCCCCCCTAACCTTGGCCCTGCTAAAGGATAGGCGCGGGCGGATCAAGCCTGCCTTTGCTCTTGGGGGCCAAGGCCGATCGGACAGGTCACGCCCGTTCCCTTGACGCCGCAATAGCCATCGGGGTTTTTGGCCAAATACTGCTGATGATATTCCTCAGCAAAGTAGAATTTCGGCGCGGGCATGATTTCGGTGGTGATGGCAGGAAATCCCGCCGCCGCCAAGCGCGGCGCATAGCGCTGTTTGCTGGCCAAAGCCGCCTGTTGCTGCGAATCGGTATAGGTATAAATGCCCGACCGATAGGTGCTGCCCATGTCATTGCCTTGGCGCATCCCTTGGGTGGGGTCGTGATTTTCCCAAAACACCGCCAGCAAGGCGTCATAGCTGACGGTGGCGGGATCAAAGATCACCCGCACCACCTCGTTATGGCCCGTCAATTGGGTGCAGGTTTCTTGGTAGGTCGGGTTGGGCGTAAAACCGCCCGCATAGCCCACCATGGTCAGATAAACCCCGTCCAAAGGCCAAAAAATCCGCTCGACACCCCAAAAGCAGCCCATACCAAACATCGCCTCTGCCATGCCCGCAGGCACAGGGGCGTGCAAATCGCGCCCATTGACGAAATGGGTTTTGGCAGTGGGGATAGGGTCAGCCCGCCCCGGCAGGGCCTCTTGCGGCGCAACCATGTCCATTTTGCGTCGAAATAGTTCAAGCATGGCAAACTCCTCATAGCTTACGCCGAACATAGGGCGCGTGCGGGGGCTTTTCCACCACTCTATGCCGTCCGCGCCTATTTTATGGCGGCGCGCCTCAAGCGGGCACTTTTAATAAAAACTTTGCGGGTCAATATCCACGCTCAGGCGGATGTGATTGGGCAGTTTGAACTGGGCAAGCCACGCGGTGATCGCGCCTTGCAACGGCGCGGTTTTTTCGGCCTTAATCAGCAGCCGCACGCGGTGCCGCCCCCGCACCCGCGCCACGGGGGCAGGCGCAGGGCCATAAATCTGCGCGCCAATGCCGCGCAGCGGATCATCGCGGCGAGCGATG
>CAXNIF010000115.1:0-5832 GCA_964202345.1 Cypionkella sp. | reverse complement strand
GCGGGGGCATATGGGGCGGTGATGGCTTCGGAATACAACAGCCGCCCCCTGATCCCAGAAGTCTTGGTGCAGGGCGATCAATTTGCCGTCATCCGCGCGCGCCCCAGCTTTGACGAAATGATAAATCGAGATACCATTCCGCATTGGCTCTAACGGGAACAGGGGCATGAAGGAAAAAGATCCGCTCGGCCCATTTTTGACATCCATTGCAGCGCCCCTAAAGTGGACGCTGGTTTTCTTATGGATCGAGAGGTTGGGCGCGGCTCTTTGGCCCTTGGCCAGTCTTGCCCTGATGGTGATGGCGGCGCTGGCTTTTGGGGCGGCGCGACTTTTGACGCTGGATGCTTTGTGGATTGCCCTGCTGGCCTTGGTGGCGGGGGCGCTGGCGGGGGCGTTTTATGCGCGCCGCCACATGTCCAGACCCACCCAAGCCGAGGCACTGGCGCGGCTGGATGCAAGCCTGCGCGATGCCCCGCTGGCGGCGCTGCACGATGCACAGGCAATTGGCACGGATGATCCAGATTCGGCGGCGGTATGGGCGGCGCACCGCGCGCGCATGGCGCAGCGTATCGGCACCTTGCGCCCCCGCGCGCCCAAATTGCGCCTTGCCAGCGCCGATCCCTATGCCCTGCGCCATATCGCCCTAACGGCAGCGGCGCTGGCGCTGCTGTTTGCGCCCCCCCTGCCGCCTATGGGTTTGGGCGGATGGGGCCAAAGTGGCGACGAAACCGCTGGCCCCATGTGGGAGGCATGGGCCACGCCCCCCGCCTATACGGGCAAAGCGGCGCTGTATTTGGCCGACCAGCCCGAAGATACCCCCCTTGTTTTGCCCATGGGCACGCGCCTTGATCTGCGCCTTTATGGCGCGGCGGGCGATGTGATTTTGGATGAGACCATCTCGGCGCGCACAGATGCCACGCAACTGGCGCAGTCGCAGCAAAGTTTTGACCTGATGCAATCGGGCAGGCTAAACTTTCAGGGGCGCGGCGGGCGCGATTTTGACATTATCGCCCAGCCCGATGCCCCGCCCCGTATCTCGCCTTCGGGCGAGGTTGTGCTCCGCCCCGAAGGGCGCTTTGCCCTGCCCTATCAGGCGCAAGATGACTATGGCATCACCAAAGGCCAAGCCAAGATTGCGCTGGATTTGGCCAAAGCACCCCGCCTTTTTGGGCTTGCGCTGCCCCCCGACGATGAGGCGCTGAGCGTAACGCTTGATCTGGCCTTGCCACGGCGCGGCCCGCGCGATCAAATCAAGGCCGAATTGCTGGATGATCTGTCCAAAAGTGTGCTGGCACATATGCCCGTCACCATCACCTTGCTGGTCAGCGATGGCGCGGGCCAAAGCGCGAGCGCCCCCCCCGTCAGCGCCATTTTGCCCGCCAAGCGCTTCTTTGACCCGCTGGCTGCCGCCGTCATCGAAATGCGCCGCGATATGCTATGGGCGCGCGCCAATGCCCCGCGCGCGGCGCAAATCCTTAAGGCAATCAGCCACGCCCCCACGGGATTTGTGCGCAACGAACGCGCCTATCTGCGCCTGCGCGCGGTGATCGCCGCGCTGGATGCCAATTCGGGCGCTTTGGATGTGGCAGGGCGCGATGCATTGGCCGAAGAGATGTGGCAAATCGCTCTGCTGATCGAAGAGGGAGATTTGACTTCGGCGCAAGAGCGCCTGCGCCGCGCCCAAGATCGTCTGGACGAAGCCATCCGCAAAGGCGCCTCGCCGCAAGAGATCGACGAATTGATGCAAGAAATGCGCGATGCCTTGCAAAGTTATCTGCGCCAATTGGCCGAAGACTCGCGCGAGCGCGGGGATCAAACCTCGCAAAATCAAGACGGCGCTGGGATCAGCCAAGACCAGCTTCAACAGCTGCTGGATCGGCTGCAACAATTGATGGAAGAAGGCAAAACCGCCGAAGCCGCCGAACTGATGCAGCGCCTGCGCGAATTGATGGAGAATATGCAAGTCACCCAAGGTCAGGGCAGCGGCGATGGCCCCGCAGGCCCATCGGGCCAGGCCATGCGGCAATTGGGCGATACGTTGCGCGGCCAGCAGTCGCTGTCCGATGACGCGTTTCGCGATATGCAACAAGGCCAAGCTGACCAAGACGATTCCAGCCAAAACGGCGGCGATTTGGCCCAGCGCCAACAAGAGCTGCGCGATCAATTGCAGCAGTTGCAAGAAAATGGGCAATTGCCCGGAAATGATAGCGCGCAAGGCCAGTCTGGGCGGCAGGCGCTGGACGATGCCGCCCGCGCCATGAAACGCGCCGAAGAGGCCCTGCGCGAGGGCGATCTGCCCAGCGCCCTAGACGGCCAAGCCGAAGCGCTGCAAGCCCTGCGCGAGAGCATCAACGACTTGGGCGAGGCGCTGGCGCAAGAACAAGGAGAGGCGCAAGGCAACCCATCCGAATTTGGCCAATCCATGGGCGAGGAAGACCCGCGCGGGCGCGACCCTTTGGGGCGGCAGGCAGGCAATGCGCTGCGCCACGGTTCGGATGAAAACCTTTTGGGCGGTGAAGACGTGTACCGCCGCGCCGAAGAGTTGCTGGAAGAAATCCGCCGCCGCTCGGGCGAAGGCGCGCGCCCCGAAGAAGAACGCAATTACCTAAAGCGTCTGTTGGATTTGTTCTAGGAAAAGGGGGCCGTCCTCCTTGCAACCCAAAAAGCCAAATTGGCAACATTTTAAATTGCCCGCAGCGAGATTTTCACGCCGCCGCTGTGGGCCACTTTTGGATTACCGTTCTCTGCATCTGAGTTCGCGAGGCTGTTGAACAGACGTTCCTCTGGGAAAATAATTGCTTGAAAATTGAAAGGCGACAAAATAAAGACCGTCATCGAGGCGCTTCTGGGGGCCACAAATTTTTTGCAAGTTGACAGAAGGCTGAGTGGCCGGTGTTGCGGGAGTAAGTAGTTGTCTTTAGGGAATAAGAACAGTGATGAGAAAGTTTGGATCGCCATTGTTGCCAACGAGAACTTTGCTGAAATGGCAATTTTTCTTCTCTGCTCAATTTCCCTCACACGCGATGTAAATTTGGTAAAAGGTGTTGTCATTGGCGACCTCGGAATTTCCGAAAAAAGTCGACGCATCTTGTCTTCGATATTCCAAAATACGATATTTGTGGATTTTAACCAAAAATTAGATCATGATGTCTCTCATCACAGCCATAATTGGGTCAAAGCTGTATATCAGAAAACTCGGCTATTGAAACGTTGTATCGAAGACAAGCGCCTGCCAGTCATATTGATGGATGCAGATCAATTTTGCCGTACAAATTTCATTAGTAGCTGCAACGGCGGTAGGGCAGCAGCTTTAACTCGAAGGCATATGAAGGCTATATCAAAAGGAACTGATGATCGGGAAAATAGATACATTGGATCATTTGTTAGGTATAATGATGAAAATGCGCAGAAGTTCAACGATCTCTGGATAGCAGAAATAGATCGCAGAGTTGCAGCTGGAGAAGGCCCGCCGTATGAAACGCCTGCTCTGAACGCAGTAATAAAAAAGCAACCAGATCTTTTGATGATTCAAGACCTTTCAATGAAAGAATATTCTTGCCCACCGTCTAAATTTAGTTGGCTTTTTACAAAAATTGTCCACTACAAAGGGCCGAAAGATTTTAATCAAATTAGTTTCATTGATTTTGTCTCGAAATTGCCTGGAATGAAAGCAGGCATATTAAGTAAATTCAAACAGGTTAGTGACAAGTAGTTGCTACACACGCGAGATTGAGGAACGTCTTATCAACGGCTTCCAAAATGACCTGCCACCGATTTTTCATTCAGCCATAACCAGCGTCCTTTGGTAGTTTACGCCTATTGGCGCTGACATTGCCCCCAACTTTTATCCAGCGTGAGCGAGACTCAGGGTTTGAGTTTTACCCATTTGGGCGGGTTGGGCAACGGGGGCTGGCGCGGAGCTTTGCGGATTGCGCAGCGTCAGGCCCCGTTGCGGGGCGAAGGTTTGGGCGAACTCGGTGGGCGTCTGCCATCCGAGACTGGAGTGGGGCCTTTCGGTGTTGTAGTCCCTGCGCCAGGCCGCCAGCGTGGCGCGAGCGTGGTTCAGGGACGGGAACAGCGTTTCATTCAGCAGCTCGTCCCGTAGGCGACCGTTGAAGCTTTCGATGAAGGCATTCTGGGTTGGCTGTCCAGGGGTGATGTAGTGCCAATCAAACTGACCTGCCCCCCGGAAGTTCCCTCGATCTGATGTAGAGTCTGCCCAACCTTTGAAGGAGCAGACGACATGAGGAAAAGCCGTTTCACCGAAGCGCAGATCATCGGAATGATCAAAGAGCAAGAAGCTGGCATGGCCACGGCGGAGGTTTGCCGCAAGCACGGTCTTAGCCCGGCTTCGTTTTACAAGCTGAAGGCCAAGTATGGCGGGATGGAGTTGTCGGACGCCAAGAGGCTGAAGCAACTCGAGGACGAGAATGCGAAGTTGAAGCGTTTGCTGGCGGATACCATGCTCGACAACGTCGTGCTGAAAGATTTGCTGGGAAAGCCCTGACGACGCCGGTGCAACGGCGGGACGCAGTGCTGCAGGCGATGAAGGATCATCCGATCTCTCAACGCCGTGTCTGCGTCCTGATCGGTGTCGATCCCAAGACCGTGCGGCGTGAGCATCCGCCCGATAATCCGGAGATCCGTGTGGAAATGAACAAGATCGCCGAGAAGCGGCGTCGGTTTGGCTACCGGCGCATCGGCGTTCTGCTGGAGCGCAAGGGCATGGTGATGAACGAAAAGAAGCTCTACCGGATTTATCGCGAAGAAGGGCTGTCGGTGCGCCGCAGGCGTGGCCGTAAGCGGGCACGCGGCAGTCGGACACCAATGCAAGTGCCGCTGCGGCCGAACCAGCGTTGGTCCCTGGACTTCTTGTCCGACACGTTCGGGGCTTGCCGCAAATTCCGCATCCTGGCCGTGAACGACGATTGTTGCCGCGAGAACCTCGCCCTGATTGCCGACACAAGCATCTCCGGGGCCAGAGTGGCACGGGAACTCGATGCCTTGGTTCGCATCTATGGCAAACCCGCCTGTGTTGTTTCGGACAATGGCACCGAGTTCACCAGCAAGGCGATCCTGAAGTGGACCAACGAGAACGGCGTCGAATGGCATTACATCGATCCGGGAAAGCCGCAGCAGAATGGCTATATCGAGTCGTTCAATGGCAGCCTACGCGACGAATGCCTGAATGAGGAGATATTCGACAGCCTGGACGATGCGCGGCGAAAACTGGGGTTGTGGCGCTATGACTACAACAATGTCCGGCCACACTCATCGCTGGGCAACAAGACACCCGCAGAAGCGCGCCGAGCGCTTGAGCAATCTGAGGGCTCCGCGCCCTGCGCGCTTGCCACACCCGAAACCGAATACTATAAACCCCAAGGACTCTCGTTATGAACGAGGGACGACCGGGGGGCAGGTCAGAAGCAATAGCATTTTGCCCATTACTTGATATATTAGGAGATCCAATAATGGATGAACAGGTATTTACTTTGCAATACTGACAAGCATTTTCAAGAGGTGGACTGACCTGCCAGTCAACGAAAAAAGGGCTAAGCTGTACAAATGAAAGCGGTCACGGCTTCTTTCTGTCCAAAGCACGACAAAGCATTTTCTAAATGAAAGGTGCTTGAATGCCATCGAAGAAAACTGATTGCTTGTCAAAAATATATGTTATCCGCCCGCGCAAGTGCTATTTTATTGGTGAGAAAATCGTGCGCAGCATAATTCTTGTCTGTGCTTTCTCCATTTTTTCTGTGTTTTATCCGGGCTGGTCTATAGCCGCCTCGTTCGACTGCTCAAAGGCAGCCACAGCGGTTGAGATTGCGATAT
>CAXNIF010000114.1:0-5846 GCA_964202345.1 Cypionkella sp. | reverse complement strand
GGCGGGCAAGAATACCGCGCTGATGTGGGAAATGGTTTGATCGAACATGAAGTAGTTGATATTTTTGTCGGCCAAATACCCCCCGATCTCAAAATCCCCTTTCATCCGGACGAGGTGATGGCTGTCGAATGGGTGACTTTGCCTGAACTCTCGGCGCGCATTGCCGCAAGTCCGCAAGAGTTTACACCTTGGTTGCGGATATATTTGGAACAAGGCTGGGGCGAAATCGCCGCGCGGCCTGCGGCGGCCTTGGCCTCATAGGCCAAGGTGCGGCGCATTGCGCCCATCTTGCCAATTGCCCATCGATATGGAAAGCCTTGTCTCATGGTGCAGCATTTTGCGCCCATGTTTTTGGCGGACATTTTTTGATGGGAGAGTAGCATGGCCATTCGCGTCACCGTCTGGGGGGAAAACCTGCATGAACATACCAACCAACTTGTCGCAGAGGTCTATCCCGATACGATGCATGGCACCATCGCCGCCGCGTTGAACCGCCAAGCAGGGATAAGCGCCAGCACCGTCACTTTGCAAGATATCGAACACGGCCTAACTTCGCAAAAATTGGCGCAGACCGATGTCTTGATTTGGTGGGGCCATGCCGCCCATGGCGATGTGGCAGATGCCGTCGTCGATCGGGTGGTAGATGCCGTCTGGGGCGGCATGGGCATTGTGTTTTTGCATTCGGCTCATTTTTCCAAACCGTTCAAGCGGCTGATGGGCGCGCCTTGCAATCTAACCTGGCGCGAAGCAGGCGAGCGCGAGCGCCTATGGGTGACATCGCGCAACCATCCAATCGCGGCGGGTTTGCCAGATTATTTCGAATTGGAACAAGAAGAAATGTATGGGGAACCCTTTGGCGTGCCTGAACCGATGGAAACGGTATTTGTGTCTTGGTTCCAAGGCGGCGAAGTGTTTCGCTCTGGCCTGACCTATCGGCGCGGGGCGGGGAATGTGTTCTATTTCCGACCAGGTCACGAAACCTATCCAACCTATCATGATGCCCATGTTCAGCGGGTTATCGCCAATGGCGTGCGCTGGGCCTTTAACCCCGCCGCGCGGATCGCTCGACCCAATGACGCCCCCAATGTCCCCGCAGAGCAGGCGCCTGAACCACTTACAGAGCGTGGGCCAAAACTTCACTCGGCGGGCCAAGAGGGGCTGCGATAATGTCAAACAAAGTGCGACTGTTGATCCTTGGAACAGGGGGCATGGCCGCCAATCATGCCGAAAGCTTTGCCCAAATCGAGGGGGTGGAACTGGTTGCAGGGGTAGACACCCGCCCTGCGCAACTGGCTGAGTTTTGCGACAGATTCGCCATCGCCCACCGCTTTTCCAGCGTGCAAGATGCGCTGAATTGGGGCGAATTTGATGCTGTAAGCAATGTCACCCCTGACGGGGCGCATTTTGCCACAACCATGCCGATTCTGGCGGCAGGCAAGCATATTCTTTGCGAAAAGCCTTTGGCCACCACGGCCAGCGAGGCGCAGCAAATGGCGGATGCTGCGGCGCGGGCGGGCGTGGTGAATATGGTGAACCTATCTTATCGCAATGTGCCAGCACTGCAGCAGGCGGCCAAATTGGTGACATCTGGTGCAATCGGCCCGGTGCGCCATTTCGAGGCCTCTTACCTGCAAAGCTGGCTGACTCAGCCCGCTTGGGGGGATTGGCGCAGCGAAAGCCAATGGCTGTGGCGGCTGTCCAGCGCACATGGATCAAAGGGTGTTTTGGGGGATGTGGGAATTCATATTTTGGATTTTGCCACCTTTGTCGCGGGGCAGTCCGCCGCAAGCATTTCTTGCCAGTTGAAAACCTTTGACAAAGCGATCGGCGGCCGCATTGGCGACTATGTTTTGGACGCCAATGACAGCGCGGTGATGCAATTGACACTGGCGGACGGAGGGCTGGGCACCGTGTCTGCCACGCGCTTTGCCACGGGGCATATGAACGACTTAAGGCTGCGCATTTATGGCAATTTAGGTGGGCTTGACGTGCGGTTTGAAAATCAAATCAGCACTTTGCGCGCCTGTCTTGGCGATGACCGCTTGACGGCGCATTGGGTTGATATCGATTGCCCGATTCTGCCCACGATCTATGAAAGATTCATCGCCGCCCTTCGCGGCGAAGCGGCGGCAGAGCCGACATTTGCGCGCGGGGCACAATTGCAACGCATGTTAGACGGGGCAGAGTTATCGGCCGCGAAGAATGGTTTAGCCCAAATCCTATAGCACGTGCCGATCTATGCCCTTGGCTTGATTCGCCCGTCCATTGAGGGATGCCCCAAATCAATCATATGTGCCGCCAATCAGATTGCGCAGACCAAACAGCGCCCCGCCAACAATGGCAATCAGCGTGACAGGGCCAGACCAAGCCAGCGCCGCGATGCCAGACAGACCCTGACCGACCGAACAGCCCATAGCAATAACCCCGCCGAGTCCCATTAAGGCACCCCCCCCAACTTGTCGCCCCAATTCGCGCGGGTCTTCGCAAGCCTCCCATCGGAACATGCCCAAAAAGGTCGATCCGATCAAGGCGCCCAACATCACGCCAATGACAGAGCCAACCGAAAAATTGATTCCGCCAGCCGTGGATGTCATCAAGAAAATCAATGTGCGCCCGACGGGTGCTGTAAATGTTGGCCCTTCCACTGGCACAATACCCAATGAATCATCGGCCAAATAACTGGTCGCGGCAAAGCACCACACAACGGCCGCGCCCGCAGCAACGCCCCAAGCCACCATGCTTGGATGCCCGCGCAAAGGTGCATAGCTAAGCCCCCAAGCCAGCGCGCCAAAGCCAAGCGCGGCAACCGCAACAGGGGCGGGGATGCCAATCCATGACAGGCTGTGCAAAACCCCTTGTGGGCCGGTTGCCGCAATTTGAGGAAAAACAGCGCTGCGCAAAGGCGCGAGCGGGCCTGATAAGGCAACAAAGCCGACAATGCCCATTACCACCACAATAACCAAGGCACGCATATCGCCGCCCCCAAAGCGGGCCAAGGCGCCAAAGCCACAATTGCCAGCCAGCGCCATACCATAGCCAAACATCAGCCCACCAAAGATCGAGGCCAGCGGATTCCACGCCATGGCATGATAAACACTCGACGCGATATCAATATATCCCAGCAGCACGCCCGTTTGGGTGCCCAAAATCGCCACGCCCAACACAATGCCCCATAGGCGCAACCGACGATAATCATGTCCATATGCTGCAGTTTCCAGCGCGCCGAGGGTGCAAAAATTACCAAGCCGCGCTGCCAGACCCAGCACCAACCCGCCTATCAGACCTGCGGCTGCGGCCAAAACGCCCATCGGTATATTTTCCATCACGATCCCCTCCCAAGGTATTGCTGCGATGTCACCTTACTTTTTGCGAATCAGCTTTGAACATTTCACAAAGCAGCAAAAGAGTTTTCTCTACTTTCGGGTCGAGCAAGGAATAGAAAATGGCCTGACCTTCGCGCCGCGCCGTCACCAGTCCTTCCAGGCGCAAACGCGCCAATTGTTGGCTGACGATGGCCTGCCGCGATAGGGCCAGATTCTCCAACTCTGTGACACTTTTGGGGCCGCTCACCAAATGGCACAAGATGGTCATGCGCCCATCATGACCAAGAGCTTTTAAAAAGTTCGCGGCCGCCTCGGCCTCCTCAATCAGCGGATCAAGGCACGGCGGGGCGTTCTGGCCGATGAATTCCTGTGCCTCTTGTGTCAATGAACCGCTCCGCCCTGATGCCCTAATAGCATACAAGATTGCGCTGCGGCGGCAATGGGCGCGTTATGGCTGGTTTTTGGGCACAGCGGCGGATTGCAGCATATCCTCCAACATCGGCCAAAAGAAATCTGGGCCTGGATAGCCCTCCAACCGGGCAACCTCGGCCCCGTTGTGCAATAGAATAAAAGAGGGGGTGTAGACAGGCGGCGCGGCCAAAGTGACCCCATCTGGCAAGGGCGCGCGCAACTCTTGGCGCATCAATGGGGCTGCACGCCCTTCGGCGGTTTTTTCGTATATTGAACCAATTTCGGTATCCCAAGCGGCGCAATAGATGCAGCCCCGCTGCTCGATCATCATCAGGCGCAGTTCCGCCGTCCCCATTTGCGGCCAGAGCGATATCGCCAACGCCGTGATTAGCACGTTTGGCAAGGCCCGAAAAAAGAAGCTTGGCAGAATGCGCAATTGACATGCCCGATTTTACATAGAAATATTGTAATGTATAAATTTACCTGCGGCAAGTTGGGTTGTTGATCTGTGCAGCCCTCTTGCGCGGGGCGGTCACTTTGGGGGCGCGCATGATGGATATTTCCTTTTGGGGTGCGGCGCTGGCAGGGCTGTTGTCATTTTTATCGCCTTGCGTATTGCCGATGGTGCCCTTTTACCTTGCCTATATGGCGGGCACTTCGGTGAAGGATCTGCAAGCAGATGGGCGCATCACGCGCAGCGCGCGGGTGCGGTTGGTCGGGCAGGCGGCGCTATTTGCTATGGGTGTGACGACGATCTTCATGTTGTTGGGCCTAGGGGCAACATCGCTGGGGCAACTATTTTTGCAATGGCACGAGGTGCTGTCATGGATTGCTGGCGGCGCGCTGATTCTTTTTGGGCTGCATTTTTTGGGTCTTTTGCGCATCGGCCTGTTTTACCGCGAGATCCGCCTGCAAGCGCAGCCCAAGGCGACAACAGTTTTGGGGGCTTATGCCATGGGGCTGGCCTTTGGCTTTGGCTGGACGCCCTGCGTTGGGCCTGCATTGGCGGCAATCTTGATGGTGGCCAGCACGATGGGCGATCCGCTACGGGGCGGGATGTTGCTGGCGGTTTACGGCCTGGCCATGACGCTGCCCTTTGTCATTGCAGCGGGATTTGCTGCCCCTGTTCTGGCCTGGCTGGGGCGTCACCGCGCCATGATGGGATATGTCGAAAAGGTGATGGGGGCGATGCTTATTCTTTTTGGCCTGCTGATTGCGACAAATTCTGTCAATGTGATTGCGGCCTGGATGATCCAAAATTTCGATTGGACTTTGACCCTGCGATAGGAGGCAAGGATGCGCCATTTTTTCAAAGTTTTTGCTGTTGCGCTGCTGCCATTGGCCGCTTTTGCCGTGCCTTTGGGCGATGATGGCTTGCATAAACCCACGTGGCTGCGCGAGACATTTAAAGATTTGCGCGAAGATTTGGCCGAAGCGAATGCATCAGGCAAACGCTTGATGATCACGGTCGAGCAGCGCGGTTGCATTTACTGCACGAAAATGCATGAAGAAGTTTATCCAGATCCCAAAATCGACGCCTTACTTCGCGATCATTTTTTCGTTGTGCAGCTAAATCTATTTGGCGATGTCGAGGTGACAGACTTTGATGGCACTGTGCTGCCAGAAAAGGAAATGGCGCTGCGCTGGGGGGTGATGTTCACGCCAACCAGTATCTTTCTTCCCGAAGAGGTTCCCCAAGGTCTGACGGCGGCGCAAGCCTCCGTTGCGATGATGCCGGGTGCCTTTGGTGTTGGCACCACAGAGGCACTGCTGACATGGGTGCGCACGCGGGGCTACGACTCGGGTGTACATTTCCAAAAGTTTCTGGCGGAACAATTGTCGCAGTGATGATTTGTCGCAATAATTCTGACGCGGCCCAAGGGAAGAAGGGCAGAATTTCTCGTTAAGCTGCTGATTAAAAAATGAATATATGAATATTAATTGATTGCTATATTTCTATTGCATGCCGCGGTATTCTCAGCTTATCCTGCATCAAGGAGAGATCAGGGAGGATCACCATGTTACGCAACTCTGTGTTGGCGGGATGTTTTGCTACATGTTTAGCCTTGCCCGTGGCCAGCGAAACCGCACCTCATGAGGCAGCTTATGTCG
>CAXNIF010000113.1:0-5865 GCA_964202345.1 Cypionkella sp. | reverse complement strand
CGCCGAAATCAGCGGGCGCAAGGCAAATTGCCCCGCTGCCGCATTGCATCCCGTGCCCGCGACAAGACGCGCGGTGCGGATTTCACTGCGGTAAAACTCGGTCAGGCCATAGACGGCCTCGGCTTGGATATCCATGGCGGCATGGGGTGCGCCATACCATTTTTCATAATCCGCGCCGCCGCGCAGACGAAAATCGGCCGACAGATCAACAATCTTCAAATCGCGCGGCAGGCCGGCAATCACCGCCTGTGTGGTGCCATGGGGCAGCGCGCAAAAGCACAAATCAACCGCCGAAAAGTCGATTTCGTCAATTTTCACCAAGGCAGGCAGGGGCAGATGACGCAAAAAGGGAAACACCTCGCCCATCTGCATCCCCGCCTTGCGGTCGGCAGAGAGGGCGACGATATTCATCTGCGGATGGCCCGCAATCAAGCGCACCAACTCTGCCCCCGTATAACCCGAAGCCCCCAAAATTGCGATGTTTTTGGCCATGGTCTTTCCTAAATCCTAAGGCGTGATGTGGCGAGCCTTGTGCGCGCCTTCAAGCGCGAAATTGTCGCAGCACGTAAAATTGATCTGCCCAATAAGGTCAAGCCGCCACAAAGCGCACTGGTTTGCGCATGAATTGCGTGGCCTTGGACGAAACTGAATTTGGATCGCCCGTGGTTAAAAACATAGAGTCTTGCCCCGCCCCCAACATTTCGGGGCGGCGTTGCAGGTAATCGGCAAGGCTCTCGGCCACCAGATTGGCTTGGCTGAACACCTTGACCTTGGGGCCAAGCGCCGTGGCAAAAACATCCGCCATCAGCGGGTAATGGGTGCAGCCCAATATCGCGGCTTCGGGCTGAGGCATGCGCCGCAATAAGGCTTCGACATGGCTGCGCACCAAAGCTTCGGCCAAAATCTCATCGCCCTGTTCGATGGCATCGACCACCCCGCCGCAGGGCTGGGCTTCGACATCCACGCCAATGGCGCGAAAGGACAATTCGCGCTGAAAGGCACGGCTGGCAACAGTGGCCGGGGTGGCAAACAGGGCGACATGTTTCACGGCCACCTCGCGCGGGGGGGAATTGTCGCCCCATTGCCGTTCTGTCAGCGCCTCGATCAGGGGAACAAAGACACCCAAGACGCGCTTATGCGGCGGCACCCAGGTTTCTTGCATCCGTTTCAACGCCGCCGCCGACGCGGTGTTGCAGGCCAAAATCACCAAATCACAGCCCTCTGCCCACAGCCTTTCCGTGGCGGCGCAGGTTAAATGAAAGATATCATCATGGGTGCGCACCCCATAGGGCGCATGGGCATTGTCGCCAAAATAAACAAATGGCACATCAGGCAAGCGCCGCGTCAATGCATCCAGCACCGTCAGCCCGCCAAGGCCACTGTCAAACACCCCAATCGCCATTTTGCCCCCCAAACCCAAGACGGGGCAGCGGGTTAACGCTGCTTATGCTTGGCCTCAAACTCATAGCCCAGATCATAGGGCGAGATTGGCTCGGGGGAAAGGCCATAGGTGCGCGCGCGCAAATGGTTCATCAGCGCATTGGGGTCGCCGCGCAAAGCATCAATTTCAGCTGATGGCACGGGCGCGCCGATGACAACGCGCACAGGCTCGTCTACGCGGCGCTTGAACTCATTGATCAACAGGCCAAGGCGCAAGCTGTAATGCACCCTTGATGCCAATTGAAACAAACGCGAATTATGGCCTTCAAAATACACGGGCACCACCGTCGCCCCGGATTTTGCAATCATCTTGGCGGTGAAATTGCGCCAGCTTGGGTCCATCGGGCGGGAAAACGCCTTGGCGGATGTTGATACCGTCCCGCCCGGAAACACACCTATCGCGCCGCCGTTTTTCAGATATTCCAAAGCGGTGGCGCGGGTTTCCAAATTGAGCTTAACGCCTTCTTTGGTTTCGTCAAAAGAAATGGGCAGCAAAACCTTGTTCAGCTCTTCGGCCTTGCGGAAGACGGAATTTGCCAGAATTCGAAAATCGCCGCGCAGACTGTCCAGCAGCTTGCCCATCATCAACCCATCTAGAATACCAAATGGATGATTGGCAATCAGCACCAGCGGCCCATTGGCGGGGATATGGTTCAGACTGCCGCCAGTGATTTGCAAATCAATCCCATAGCGTTCGGGGATCACCTGCCAAAAACTGCGCCCCGAGGCAACCTCTGCCTCATATCCGGCGGCGCGCTTGATCAGTTGCGGGCGGCCCGACAGGTTTTCGATGGTGCGGATCACCGCCCGCCCCGTGCGCGAATTTGCCGCCACCGCATAGCTGATGTCGCGTGTCATGTCTTTATGCGCTGCGGTCATATCGCGTGGATCCTTTGTCAAAAACCTGAGTTTGTTCCTGCCAGCCTATTGTAACAGGCTCGTAACAGGATTGCGGCAAAAAGAGAAATGCAAAACTTTAATGACAGCGCAAAAAATCTGCGGCCTTGGGGCAAATCTATGCTAAAAGCAAATTCTATGAATGGTTTAACGATGGGCTTCACATGGATTGGGACAAGCTGCGCATTTTTCACACGGTGGCGGAAAAGGGCAGTCTCACCCATGCGGGGGATCAATTGCACCTATCGCAATCGGCGGTGTCGCGCCAAATTCGCGCCCTAGAAGAATCGCTCAACGTCACGTTGTTTCACCGCCATGCCCGCGGATTGATTTTGACCGAGCAGGGCGAGCTTTTGTTCGAGGCGACCGCCGCGATGGTCAAACGTCTGGACGCCACCGCGGCGCGCATTCGCGATAGCGAAGACGAAGTTTTTGGCAATTTGCGCGTCACCACGACCACAGGCTTTGGCACGCTGTGGCTGGCCCCGCGCCTGCCCGCGCTTTATGCCAAATATCCGGGCCTAAAGATTGACCTGATGCTTGAGGAAAAAGTTCTAGACCTGCCCATGCGCGAAGCCGATGTGGCGATCCGCATGAAAGAACCCTCTCAGGCCGATTTGATCCGCAAGCGGCTGATGCAAATTCGCATGCGCCTTTATGCGACGCCTGAATATCTGGCCAGTGCAGGCATCCCTGAAAAAATTGAAGATTTCACCCAGCATCGTCTGATTTGCCAACATTCCAGCACCGCGCAGGTGGCGGCGGGGGCGAATTTAGTGGCAGATTTGATGTCGGTGGATATCCCATCCACCCTGACGGTGAACAATTACTTTGGCGTGCTGCAAGGGGTTTTGTCGCATTTGGGGATTGGGGTTTTGCCCGATTACATCACCGAAGATTTCCCCAATTTGGTGCGTGTCTGCCCCAATATCGAAAGCAGCGAAGTGCCCGTGTTTTTGGCCTACCCCGAAGAGCTGCGCCATTCCAAACGCGTGGCGGCGTTCCGCGATTTCGTGGTGGAAGAGATTTTTGCGTTTCGCAAACGCCAACAAGATTGAACCAAAAGGCTAAGGGCGGTTTCAGCGCAGTTATGCGCCCAGCGCATATCGGCTTTGCCAAAATATCGGGCGCGCATGACTAGGCACAGGCCAATTTAGCCCGTATGTGCAGTGTCGAAGCAGTTATCTGTTTCTTACCTCCCTGTTGGACTTTGGCCGAGCTTTTGCTCGGCCTTTTTTTTGGTTTTGGGTGAAAAATTCTTCTTTGCCTAAAGGCGGGGCAGCTTTTGGGGCTGGCTGCGCAAAATATGGGCGCATCACAAAGCCCCCTAGGCCACCTGCCGCGCAAAACGCGGGGCAAATTGGCACAACGGGGGCCCTTTGCACCTTTCCCTTGGCCCACAAACCCAGTAAAGCCGCCGCAACCATCGTGCAGAGGGGATTTTCATGACCGAACCCGCCATCACCCCTGAATTGATTGCCGCCCATGGGCTAAAGCCCGATGAATACGACCGCCTGCTCGGCATCATCGGCCGCGCGCCAAGCTTTACCGAACTTGGCATCTTTTCGGCCATGTGGAACGAGCATTGCAGCTATAAATCATCCAAAAAATGGCTGCGCACCTTGCCGACAACAGGGCCACAAGTGATTTGCGGGCCGGGAGAGAATGCGGGCGTTGTCGATATTGGCGATGGTCAGGCGGTGATTTTCAAAATGGAAAGCCACAACCACCCCAGCTATATCGAACCGCACCAAGGCGCGGGCACGGGCGTGGGGGGCATTTTGCGGGATGTCTTCACCATGGGCGCGCGGCCCATGGCGGCGATGAACGCGCTGTCTTTTGGCCTGCCCAGCCACCCCAAAACCGCCTATCTGGTCAAAGGCGTGGTCGAAGGCATTGGCGGCTATGGCAATGCCTTTGGGGTGCCAACTGTCGGCGGCGAGGTGCGCTTTCACGCCAGCTATAATGGCAATTGTCTGGTCAATGCCTTTGCGGCGGGGCTGGCCGATACCGACAAGATTTTCTATTCCGTGGCCAGCGGCGTGGGCATGCCCGTGGTCTACCTTGGGGCCAAGACGGGGCGCGACGGCGTGGGCGGGGCGACGATGGCCAGCGCCGAGTTTGACGACAGTATCGAAGAAAAACGCCCCACAGTGCAAGTGGGTGATCCCTTTACGGAAAAGAGATTGCTGGAGGCCTGCCTAGAGTTGATGGCCTCGGGCGCGGTGATTTCCATTCAAGATATGGGCGCGGCGGGGCTGACCTGCTCGGCGGTCGAGATGGGCGACAAGGGCGGTTTGGGGATCAAGCTGCAACTGGACCATGTGCCGCAGCGCGAGGCACAGATGAGCGCCTATGAAATGATGCTATCAGAATCGCAAGAACGCATGTTGATGGTGCTAAAGCCCGAACTCGAGGATGTGGCGCGGGCAATTTTTGTCAAATGGGATTTGGACTTTGCCATTGTGGGCGAAACCATTGCCGAAGACCGGTTTTTGATTTTGCACGGCAATGAGGTTAAGGCCGACTTGCCGCTGTCGAAACTATCCTCTAGCGCGCCAGAATATGACCGCCCGTGGGTGCCAACCCCTGCCCCTGCCCCTGTGGGGCCAATTCCCGCCATAACGCCCATTGCCGCCTTGCGCGCGCTGATCGCGTCGCCCTCTTATGCCGCCAAGCATTGGGTCGATGAGCAGTATGACAGCCAAGTTGGCGCGGATACGATCGTCAAACCCGGTCTGGGTGCGGGCGTGGTGCGGGTGCATGGCACGGGCAAAGCCCTTGCCTTCACCTCCGATGTCACGCCGCGTTATGTGAAGGCCAACCCCGTTGAAGGCGGCAAACAGGCCGTGGCCGAAGCCTATCGCAACTTGATCGCCGTGGGCGCGCGCCCCTTGGCCACCACCGACAATCTGAACTTTGGCAATCCCGAAAAGCCCGAAATCATGGGCCAGTTTGTGGGGGCCATTCAGGGCATTGGCGCGGCCTGTATCGCGCTGGATATGCCCATCGTGTCGGGAAATGTGTCGCTGTATAATGAAACCGATGGCGCCGCGATTATGCCCACGCCGACCATTGGCGCGGTGGGTCTGCTGGCGCGGCTGGATGATCTGATCGCAGGCCAGCCGCAATCGGGCGATGCGCTGGTGATGATTGGCGCGGCCCAAGGCCATCTGGGCCAAAGCGCGCTATTGGCCGAAGCCTTTGGAATCGAGCGCGGCGATGCCCCGCCTGTCGATTTGCAGGCCGAACGCAAACATGGCGATTTTATCCTATCCGCCCGCGCGCATATCCGCGCCTGCACGGATTTGTCCGATGGTGGACTGGCGCTGGCGGCCTTTGAAATGGCGCAAGGCGCGGGCGTGGGGCTGACCCTCGATAGCGCCGAGATCGCCCAGCTTTATGGCGAAGATCAGGCGCGCTATATCCTGGCCACGGCGAATGCCCCTGCCCTGCTGGCGTTGGCAGCACAGGCGGGCGTGCCCGCTGCGCAGGTGGGGGCGTTTGGCGGTGATATGGTCAATCTTG
>CAXNIF010000112.1:0-5867 GCA_964202345.1 Cypionkella sp. | reverse complement strand
TGGATGGCGGGGCAGGGGCGCAACATGCCTTTGACCATGCCAGCAACATGACCGATTCCATCGCCGCCCTCAGCGCGCTGCTGCACGTGGGCGCCGCCGAGCAGGCGCTGGCCGATTTCTACAACCGCTGGCAAGAGGAACGCTTGGTGCTGGACAAATGGTTCACCTTGCAAATCGCCCTTGCCCCGCCCCATCAAGCGGCGGCGTTGACACAGGCGCTGACCCAGCACCCGCGCTTTGACATGAAAAATCCCAATCGGTTCCGCGCTGTGATGGGCGGGCTGACGGCCAATCACGGCGGGTTTCACCACGTCTCGGGCGCGGGATATGATGTGCTGGCCGATTGGCTGATCCGTCTGGACGCTGTCAACCCGCAAACGGCGGCGCGCATGTCCACCGCCTATGAGGCCTGGCCGCGCTATGATGCCATGCGCCAAGCGGCGGCGCGGCGCGCGCTGGATCGCATTTTGGCCGTCACCGGCCTGTCGCGCAATTTGTTTGAAATGGTGCAGCGCATCCGCGCTGCGGCCTGATCTGGGCCAAGGTGCAAACCCAAAGCGCGCGCGCCCCAAACGCGCGCCCTCTTGCCTCGCGCCGTTGCGCTGATAGATAGGGGCAAGGCAGACCAAGGGGACGAAAAGATGCTGGATGTGACCTATACCGCGCCAAAACCCAAGGTGATCGCGGGGGTAAAGCAGGATTGGGAATTGGTGATTGGCATGGAAATCCATGCCCAAGTGGCCAGCCAAGCCAAATTGTTTTCGGGGGCCTCGACGGGCGTGGGCGCAGAGCCCAATGCCCATGTCTCTTTTGTGGATGCCGCCATGCCGGGCATGTTGCCTGTGCTGAACGAATTTTGCGTCGAGCAGGCCGTGCGAACGGGGCTGGGGCTGAAGGCGAAAATCAATTTGATGTCGGACTTTGATCGCAAGAATTACTTCTACCCCGATTTGCCGCAGGGCTATCAGATCAGCCAGCTTTATCACCCCATCGTCGGTGAGGGCGAGGTGCTGGTTGATATGGGCCAAGGCGCGGCGCGTCTGGTGCGGATCGAGCGTATCCATCTGGAACAAGACGCGGGCAAATCCATCCACGATATGGACCCCAATATGTCTTTTGTCGATTTCAACCGCACGGGCGTGGCGCTGATGGAAATTGTCAGCCGCCCCGATATTCGCGGCCCCGAAGAGGCCGCCGCCTATGTCACCAAACTGCGCCAAATTCTGCGCTACTTAGGCACTTGTGATGGCAATATGCAAAACGGCAATTTGCGCGCCGATGTGAACGTATCGGTCTGCCCTATTGGCCAATATGAAAAATATCAGGCTACGGGCGATTTTTCCCATTTGGGGACGCGCTGCGAGATCAAGAATATGAACTCGATGCGGTTTATCCAAATGGCGATTGATTTTGAAGCGCGCCGCCAAATCGCCATTCTCGAAGAGGGCGGCGTTGTGGTGCAAGAAACCCGCCTTTACGATCCCGACCGCAACGAAACGCGCAGCATGCGCAGTAAAGAAGAGGCGCATGATTACCGCTATTTCCCCGACCCTGACCTTTTGCCGCTGGAAATCGATCAGGCTTGGGTGGATGAAATCGCGGCGAAAATGCCTGAACTGCCCGATGCCAAAAAGGCCCGCTTTATGGGCAATTTTGGCCTCACCGATTATGACGCCAATGTGCTGACCGCCGATCTGGAACAGGCCCGCTATTTCGAAGCCGTGGCCGAAGGGCGCGATGGCAAATTGGCCGCCAATTGGGTGATTAATGAATTGTTCGGACGGCTGAACAAAGCTGGGCTTTCGATTGAAAACAGCCCGATGTCTGCCGCGCAATTGGGCGGGTTGGTCGATCTTTTGGGGCGCGGGGATATCACCAGCAAAATGGCCAAAGATTTGTTCGAGATTTTGTGGAACGAAGGCGGCGATGCCGCCAGCCAAGCGGCCAAACACGGCATGAAGGCTGTGACCGACACCGCCGCCATCGAAGCCGCGCTGGACGCGCTGATTGCGGCCAACCCGGATCAAGTGGAAAAGGCCAAACAAAACGCCAAATTGGCGGGGTGGTTCACGGGGCAGGTTCTAAAGGCCACGGGCGGCACAGCCAACCCTGCCGTGGTAGGTCAAATGGTGGCGGCAAAACTGGGGCTTTAGGCGCGGGGCAGATCAAAGCCGCGCCAAAATCTGCGGCAGCACTTGTGCCAGCGCGTCCAGGTCTTGCTCTGTGCCATGGCTGATGCGCAAGCAGCGGTTTTGCGGGACTTCACTGGGCATGCGCACAAAGATTTTCGCCTGCGCAAGGCCCGCGACGGCAGCCCGCGCCGCTTCGGGGCCGCGCCCTAAATCAAGGCAGGTGAAATTGGTGGCCGAGGGCAGGGCGATCAGATTATGTTGCGCGGCAATCGCGCCGATGCGCGCGCGCGCCGCCACACTGCCCGCCAGCACCCGCGCCAGATGGTCGCTGTCTTGCAGTGCAGCAAGGCCCGCCACCTGCGGCAACAGTCCCACGCCAAAGTGATTGCGCAGCAGATCAAAGGCGCGGGCCAAGGGCTGGGCGCAGATGGCATAGCCCAAACGCAGACCCGCCAGCCCATATATTTTGGAAAAACTGCGCAACCGGATCACGCGCGGGTCTTGCGGCGCGATCACGGGTGCGGTGCCCACGGGGGCAAAGTCGATATAGGCTTCGTCCAGCACCAAAAGGCAATCTTGCGGCAGTTGCGCCAGAAAATCCGCCACTTGCGCGCCGCTGTGATGCAGGCCCATCGGATTGTCGGGATTGGCCAAATATAGGATTTTTGCCCGCTGCCGCTGCGCCATATCGGCCAGTTGGGCCAAATCGCTGCGATCTTGGCGATAGGGGATGCGGTGCAAAGTGCCGCCGCAGCCTTGCACATGATAGGCAAAGGTCGGGTAGGTGCCCTGCGTCAGCACCACAGTGTCGCCTTGGGCGATGGTCAGGCGGGCAATCAGCCCCAGCAGCCCATCCACCCCTTCGCCCAGCACAATATGCGCCATATCGCAGCCATGCTTTGCCGCCAAGGCGCGCCGCAGATCATAGCCTTCGGGGTCGCCATATTTCCAAATATCGCCCGCCGCTTGCCCTATCGCAGCAAGTGCCAAGGGCGAAGGGCCAAAGCGCTGCTCATTCGCGCCCAGCCGAATATCTAAGCTGTGGCCAAGCTGCCGCTGCAAAGTTTCAGGCCCTACAAAGGGCACGCTTTGCGGCAAGCGCGCGGCAAAATCGGTCAGGGGCCAAGCGGCGGTATCATCGGGGCGCGTCATGGGGGGATGATGACCAAAAATGGGGCCGCGCGCAAGTTTGCCGTGCCCTGGGGCTTGTTTCTCGCAACAAGAGGATTATATTTCCAGTGGAAATATAAAAAGGGCGCAAAAATTGACACAGGCATCATCGGCAGGGCTGGCCCTGATTACGGGGGCATCATCGGGAATTGGGCGCGAATTTGCCCGTATTCATGCCGCGCAGGGGGGCGATGTGATCTTGACCGCGCGGCGCGCCGATGCGCTGGCGGCCTTGGCAGATCAGTTGCAGACAAAGCATGGGATCACCGCCCATGTGATCGCGCTGGATCTGGCCGCGCAAGGTGGCGCGCGCGCGCTGATTGATGCGGTGGCGGCGCTGGGCGTTTTGCCCGATATCGTCATCAATAATGCTGGCTTTGGCGGTGCAGGCAGGCATATCACCCGCGCCTTGGCCGATGAAATGACGATGATTCAATTGAATGTCTTGGCCTTGGTGGAATTGACCCATCACTTTGCCCATGCCATGGCCGGCGCCACAGGCGGGCGGATTTTGAACGTCGGCTCGACGGCAGGGTTTTTGGCGGGGCCAAATCAAGCCGTCTATTTTGCCAGCAAAAACTTTGTCAACGCCTATAGCCAAGCCCTTGACGTTGAACTGCGCAGCGCTGGCGTGTCGGTGACGCTTTTGGCCCCGGGCTATGTGGAAACCGAATTTGCCCAAACCGCAAAGCTTGAAAATACAAAAATGGTCAAGGCCGGCGGGGCCAGCGCGCGCGCCGCCGCGCAGGCGGGGTATGATGCGATGCTGGCGGGCAAAGCGGTCACGATTTCAGATGCCAAACTGCGCTTTATGATCAATTGGGTCTTTCCGCTGTTGCCGCGCCGTTTGCTGACCAAAATGGTGGGGGATACGCAGGCCCCATAGCGGGCGCAAATGTGCTGGCCAGCGCGGCAGTTTTGCGCTAAACTGGCCGCCAGACCAAGGGTTAACCTTGGCAATCGGCAGCTCAAAAGTTAAAACAGGCAAATCCCTATGACGGAAATGGTTTACGGCGCCATGCCGCGCCCCACAATCGAGCCCATTTTGCCGCGCTGGTGGCGCTCGGTGGACAAAGTATCGCTGATGGCGGTTTTCGGTCTGTTCGGCATTGGCATCTTGCTGGGATTTGCCGCCTCTGTCCCCTTGGCCGAGCGCAATGGCCTGCCGCCCTATACTTATGTCAGCCGCCAAATCATCTTGGGCGGCTTTGCCATGCTGGTGATGGTGATCTTGTCGCTGACCAACCCCGCGCAAGTTCGGCGTTTGGGCGTGCTTGGATTTGTGGTCTCGGCGCTTGTCGTGCTGTCTTTGCCGGTCTTTGGCACCGATTTGGGCAAGGGCGCAGTGCGCTGGATCAACTTTGGTTTCACCACCTTGCAGCCTTCCGAATTTCTAAAGCCTGGCCTGATGGTCATGACCGCTTGGCTGATCGCCGCCAGCCAAGATCTGAACGGCCCGCCCGGCAGGCTTGCGTCCTTTCTTGTGGCACTTGGTGCGGCCTTTGTTTTGGCGATGCAGCCTGATTTTGGCCAAGCCGCTCTTGTTATGTTCGGTTGGGGCGTGATCTATTTTGTGGCAGGCGCACCCATGCGATTGATTATTGGCATTGTGGGGCTTTTGAGCGCGGCGGGCTATTCGTCCTATCATATGTCGAGCCATTTTGCCCGCCGCATCAACGCTTTTTTCGCCGAAGACATCGACCCGCACAGCCAAATTGGCTTTTCGGCCAATGCCATCCAAGAGGGTGGTTTTTTTGGCGTGGGGCTGGGCGAGGGCCAAGTGAAATGGATATTGCCCGATGCGCATACCGATTTCATTATCGCCGTTGCCGCCGAAGAATATGGGCTGATGTTGGTGCTGGTGATCATCGCGCTTTATGCCACGCTGGTTTTGCGCGCCTTTTGGCGCTTGGCGGGCGAGCGCGACCCCTTCACCCGCTATGCGGGCATTGGCTTGGTGGCGGTTTTGGGCGTTCAGGCCATGATCAACATGGGCGTGGCCGTGCGCCTTTTGCCCTCCAAAGGCATGACCTTGCCCTTTATCAGCTATGGGGGCAGTTCGATTTTGGCCGCCGCCATCACCATGGGGCTGCTTTTGGCGCTGACACGGACACGGCCTCAGGGCCAAATCGTGGGGCTGCTGAAAAGGCCGCGGTAGCGCGGGTTCGCCCCCGCCGGCCAAACCACTTGCTCCTTGACAACGGCGGCGTTAGAAGCGAGCACAAATTTTGTGCAGGCCGCGCGCGCCCGATCGTCGCGGGCCAATAGTTCAAGGGCAAAGGCAATGCGCGCATCGCTGTCATCTGAGCCAGTCATTGTGATCGCAGCGGGCGGCACGGGGGGGCATATGTTTCCCGCGCAGGCCTTGGCCGAGCAAATGCTGGCGCGCGGTTGGCGCGTGGTTTTGTCCACCGATCTGCGCGGCGCGCGCTATGCGAGCGGGTTTCCCGATGACGTCACGCGCCAAATTGTGGGCTCGGCCAGTTTTGCGCGCGGCGGTATTGGTGCCAAACTCCGGGCGCCCTTTGTGATTTTTTGGGGGGTTGTCTGCGCGCTTTGGGCGCT
>CAXNIF010000111.1:0-5878 GCA_964202345.1 Cypionkella sp. | reverse complement strand
CTTTTTGATGGTCATTTTCTTGCCGCAGCCCTATACTAACCTTTAGGATAAATCATCCAATCCTAAAGGGGGATAAAATGGGACTATGGACCTTTGTAAAGGAAACCGGCGCGTCATGGTTTGGCGGCAAGGAAAAAGCAGATACCGCACCTGATGGCGCTGCAATTAAGGCCGAAATGGACAAAATCGGCCTTGATACCAAAGGCATTGAGATCAAAGTTTTGGGCGACAAGGTAACGGTTGACGGTGATGCCGTTTCTGATGAGATGAAGGAAAAGATCATCGTCGCGGCTGGCAACGTGCAAGGTGTGGCCCAAGTCGAGGCGAAAGTCCAAGGCGATGCACCTGTGTTTCATATCGTCGAAAAAGGCGATACCCTATCGGCCATTGCACAAAAAACCCTGGGCAAGGCGTCGCGCTATTCTGAAATCTTTGAGGCCAACCGCCCGATGCTGTCCCATCCCGACAAAATCTACCCTGGCCAAACTTTGCGTATTCCGAAAAAGTAAAGCGCCGCGCTTGTGTCTGCTGCACTTGGCGCAACGTCATGAATTACCGCGACAAGTTTGATTTGCAAAATCGGAAAATAGCGCCATGCTGCCCCCAACTGCTCTGGCAACGGGGTGCTTTTTGGGAGGAAAGCTATGGGAGTTTTTGCATCGCGCGCGGATGTTGCGGCCATTGAGGCGGAAATGCCCTGGGACCAACGGGGCATGCCCGCATCGGTCTATCGGTTTTTAACGCAGACCAAAGACAAATTCGCCCCGCGTCCCGCGCTGACATTTCAAATTGAATCCAAGCCCAAATCGGCGGCCAAAACCCTAACCTGGGCCGATTTGCACGCACGGGTGACGCAGGCGGCGAATTTGTTTCGCAGCCTTGGGGTGGGCGAAAAAGATGTCGTGGCCTATGTGCTGCCGAATTCTTTGGAAACGGCTGTCGCGCTTTTGGGGGGGGCGACTGCGGGTATTGTGACCCCGATCAACCCGTTGCTTGACCATCGGCAAATTGGCGCAATTTTGCGCGAAACCAATGCCAAAGTCGTTGTCACCTTGCGCGCCTTTCCAAAAACGGACGTGCCGCAAAAGCTGGCGGCGGCGCTGGAGGATGCGCCCAATGTCCATACCGTGCTTGAGGTGGATTTGCTGGGCTACCTGACTGGGGCCAAGCGGCTGATCGTGCCGCTGATCCGCCCCAAAAACCCAGCGCGTCATAGCGCCCGCATTTTGGACTTTAACGCCGAATGTGACAAACAACCCGCCGATCAGCTTGGATTTGCCGACCGCAAAACCGATCATGTTGCCGCGCAGTTTCACACGGGCGGCACCACGGGCATGCCAAAAGTGGCGCAGCACAAGGCCAGCGGAATGATTTACAACGGCTGGCTGGGCAAGCGGCTGTTGTTCACCGAAAAGGATGTGGTGATTTGCCCCTTGCCCCTGTTCCACGTCTTTGCCGCCTATCCGATTTTGATGTCGGGCATTGCATCGGGTTTCCATACTATATTTCCCACGCCCGCGGGCTATCGCGGTGAGGGGGTGTTTGATAATTTTTGGCGGCTGATTGAACGCTGGGGCGTGACCTATATGGTGACTGTGCCAACGGCGCTATCGGCGCTGATGCAGCGGCCCGTCAATGCCAATGTGTCCAGCCTGCGCGGGGCGTTTTCTGGCTCTGCCCCGCTACCGATTGAATTGTTCAATCGTTTTGAAGCGGCAACAGGCGTTCAGATCGTCGAAGGCTATGGTATGACCGAAGCCACATGCCTTGTGTCCATTAATCCCCCTGAAGGGGGCAAAAAAATTGGCAGCGTTGGTCTGCCTTTTCCCTATACGCGCGTCAAGATTATGGCTTTTGATGCCAAAGGCGCCGCGCGCGAATGCGCCGTGGACGAAATGGGCGAGATTTGCGTCACTTCCCCCGGTGTCGTGGTGGGCGCGACCTATACCGAGGCCGATAAAAACAAAGACCTTTTCGTGGGGGATTTTTTGCGCACTGGCGATTTGGGGCGCATGGATGCGGACGGCTATGTCTACATCACAGGCCGCGCCAAGGATTTGATTATTCGCGGCGGTCACAACATTGACCCCGCCATTATCGAAGAGGCTTTGATGGGCCATCCCGCTGTGGCCTTTGTCGGCGCCATTGGCCAGCCCGATCAACATGCCGGCGAATTGCCCTGCGCCTATGTCGAGCTGATCAAGGGCGCGCAGGCCGATGAAGGCACCCTAATGGCCTTTGCCGAAACACATATACACGAACGCGCCGCTTTGCCGAAATACCTAGAAATTATTCCTGAAATGCCCAAAACGGGCGTTGGAAAAACCTTTAAACCCGAGTTGCGGCGCATGGCGATCACCCGCATATACAATCAGGCGCTTATGGCGGCGGGGCTTGGCGCCAAAGTGGTGGATGTGCTCGAGGATAAAAAGCGTGGCCTTGTGGCCCAAGTTGCCGCACCTGCCGCCGAATCTGACGCGGCGATCGAGGCGGTTTTAGGCCAGTTCATCCAGAAATGGAGCCGCGTGGCCTAGGCCTCAGGCTGCCCGGAGGGGGAGAGAGATTGATTTGTGGCGCAGCAGGGGCCAAAGTTTGCAAAAGCGTATCGCCCAGCTTTTGCGGGCTGCTTGGGTTTGCGCGATTGAGGCTGGCCATCGTCGCCGAAATCAGCACCCGGCCCTTCTCTGCGGGCAAGGCGATGTCCCCAGCGCCCGTGGCCGAGAGCATCACAAGCCGCCCTTTGATTGCCAAAATCGCGCGCCAATAATTGCCCAAATTGGCATCATTTATGCGCAAAACAACGGCGCTTTCTTCAACTTCTGAACTTTGAACAACTGCATCATCCGCTTTGCCCGTGCTGGCCAACATCTTGCGCCCAGCGTCAGAGGTGAAAAACCGCGTCAGCGCGGCAGGGCCAGCTTGTAGCACCGCGCCTGTGCCATCTGCGCCGATACTGGCGGTGATGACGGCGGGGTGAGATTCGGATGCGGCCGAACACCGCCCCATCAGCACCACCGCGCTGCCCGTGCCATCATTCATGGTTTTGGTATCGGCGCAATAGCCCGCTGGCGGGGTGACGCTAAACGCCCCGCCCTGCACCATCACCGCGCGGCTTGGCCCCGCAAAATCTATCCCAGCGCAGGCGGATAGGGAAAATAGGGCCAGTGCCGCAAGCGGCCTATTGATCCATGTAAACATGGATTTCATGCTTTGCGCCGGGATGCGTGACCGCGCCAAAGCGCGCGCCGCCGACCAATTTGGCAAATTTCCAAATTGCGCCCGTGGCGTATTGCGTGGGGCGTGGGCCTTTCCACTCGGCTTTGCGCGCGGCCAATTCATCGTCGCTCAGGGCGACCGACAATTCACCCGTGATCGCATTTAAGGTAATCATATCGCCCGTCTTCAGCAGCGCAATCGGGCCGCCATGCGCAGCCTCTGGCCCCACATGACCCACGCAGAACCCGCGCGTGGCCCCCGAGAACCGCCCATCGGTGATTAGGGCCACTTTTTTGCCCATGCCTTGCCCCGAAAGGGCTGCCGTTGTTGAAAGCATCTCGCGCATACCGGGGCCGCCCGCTGGGCCTTCGTTGCGGATCACGATCACTTCGCCCTCGTTATAAGCGCGCTGTTTGACAGCTTCAAAGGCGTCTTCTTCGCATTCAAACACGCGGGCAGGGCCTGTAAAGACCTGCTCGGCGGGCGACATGCCCGCCACTTTCACAATCGCCCCTTCGGGGGCCAAGTTGCCCTTTAGGCCCACAACGCCGCCCGTGGCCGTGATGGGCGATGTGACGGGATAGATCACCCGGCCATCAGCTTCGCCCGTGATTTCGGACAATTCCTCGCCAATCGTGCGGCCCGATGCTGTCATGCAATCTTCGTGCATCAGCCCTGCCTTCATCAATTCCTTCATCACAACGGGAACGCCGCCCACTTCGTATAGGTCTTTGGCCACATATTTTCCCCCGGGGCGCAGATCCACAAAATAGGGCGTGTCGCGCATGATGTCGGCCACGTCGAACAGATCAAAATCAATCCCCGCCTCATGGGCCATGGCGGGCAAATGCAGGGCGGCATTGGTGGAACCTCCCGTGCAGGCCACCACACGCGCCGCATTTTCCAGCGACTTGCGGGTGACGATGTCGCGCGCGCGAATGTTCTTTTCGATGAGGTTCATCACGGCCACGCCCGATGCCTCGCCGTATTGATCGCGCGATTCGTAAGGGGCTGGCGCGCCCGATGAATTCAGCAAGGCAAGGCCAATCGCTTCGGATACGCAGGCCATTGTATTGGCCGTATATTGCGCCCCGCAGGCACCCGAAGAGGGGCAGGCCACGCGTTCCAAAATGGCCAGCTCTGCTTCGGAATAATCGCCCGCTTGCAGGCGGCCCACGGCTTCGAACACATCTTGAACGGTGACGTCCTTACCATTCAGACGGCCCGGCAAGATGGAACCGCCATAGATGAACACCGATGGCACATTCAGCCGAATCATCGCCATCATCATACCCGGCAATGATTTATCGCACCCCGCAAGGCCCACCAGTGCGTCATAGCAATGCCCGCGCATGGTCAGTTCCACTGTATCGGCAATTGCATCGCGCGAGGCCAGCGACGAGCGCATCCCCTCATGCCCCATGGCGATACCATCGGTCACGGTGATGGTGGTAAATTCGCGCGGGGTGCCGCCGCCTTTTTTCACGCCATGTTTCACAATCTGCGCTTGGCGGTTCAGCGCAATGTTGCAAGGGGCAGCTTCGTTCCAGCACGTGGCCACGCCCACCCAAGGCTGATGGATTTCTTCTTCGGTAATCCCCATCGCATAGAAATAGCTGCGATGCGGCGCCCGCGCAGGCCCTTCGGTCACATGGCGCGAGGGCAGTTTAGATTTGTCAAAGCGGGTGTTCATGGTCATAGCGGTATCCCTTGCTGAGTTGCAAAAGGGATAAAGGGCCATCGCGCGCACCGCAAGTCGCTTCCGATGGGCTGTGCGCAATTGCGCCGGCGAAACCTATGCTTTTGACGCATTGGTAACGCTTTGGGCGGTATTGCGGCAAAGATGTCTTCAATGTCCTGCCATTATGCCGCTTTTGCTTATACCCTTGCCAAGCCCCGCATAATATCACCTTTGGCTTGCCATGCCCGCGCCCCGTTGCTGCCCGAATTGGCGCTGAAAATGAAACAATGAACGCGCGCCGCAAAGTTTTGGGGTTTGGGATGGATCGACTGACGGAAATGGAAGCTTTTGCGATGGTCGTCGATCAAGGCGGATTTACCGACGCGGCGAAAAAGATGGGAATATCCAAATCCGCCGTGTCGAAGCATATTTCATCCCTAGAGGCGCGATTGGGCGCGCGGCTGCTCAACCGCACCACCCGCCGCGTCAGCCCCACGGAAATTGGGATTGCCTATTACCAGCGCGCGCGCCGCGTCATCAACGATGCTGGCGAGGCTGATGCCCTGGTCACCGCGATGCAATCGGCCCCATCGGGTTTGCTGCGCCTGTGCGTTGCCACCGATTTTGGGGTGAACGTCCTGTCCCCCATCTTAGGGGATTTTTTGTTGGAATACCCCGACATCACGGTGAACATGGCCCTCAACAATCGCCACGTCGATCTCATCGCGGAAGGCTTGGATTTGGCCATCAGGATCGGCGAGATGGAGGACAGCAGCCTGCGGGCGCGCAAGTTAGCACAATCGAGCAATCGAATCATTGCCAGCCCATCGTATTTTCAAAAATACGGGCGTCCTTTGCGGATCGAAGATTTGCACGATCATCGACTGCTGCATTACGCGCATCAAGACAACAACGGCGCGTCGTGGAGGATCACCGCGCCATCGGGCGAACGCCGCGTCATCCGCGCGGCGGGGTGGCTGA
>CAXNIF010000110.1:0-5883 GCA_964202345.1 Cypionkella sp. | reverse complement strand
GGATTGTCGCGCAAAACATGGCTTCTTCGGGGATGATATTGCTGGCCGTGCCCGTATGGATTTGTGTCACGGAAATCACGGCCTCATCCAACGCATAAATATTGCGCGGGATAATGGTCTGAATGGCCTGAACCATGGCCACAACCGCCACAACAGGATCAATACATTCGTGTGGGGTCGCCCCATGCCCGCCGCGTCCCGTAATCTTGACCGTGGCCGTATCCACCGAGGCCATCAAAGGCCCCGCGCGGGTTAGAAAATTTCCAAAGGCGATATTGGGTGCATTGTGCAGCGCGTAGATTTGACTGATGTCAAAACGTGAGATCAGCCCGTCTTGCACCATCGCCTGCCCGCCCGCGCCATCTTCTTCGGCGGGTTGAAACACCAAGGCCACACGTCCCGAAAAGCGGCGCGTTTCGCTCAGGTATTTTGCCGCGCCCAACAGCATTGTGACATGACCGTCATGCCCGCAGGCATGCATTTTTCCCGGCACAGAGCTGGCATAGGTGGCCCCCGTCATCTCTTCGATGGGAAGCGCATCCATATCGGCGCGCAGGCCAATGGTCGGCCCCCGCCCCTGGCCATTGATGATTGCAACAATTCCCGTTTGGCCAATGCCAGAGTGAATTTCATCCACACCAATTTCTTGCAAACGCGCCGCGATATAGGCTGCGGTTTGATGGCAATCAAAGGAAAGTTCGGGATGGGCGTGCAAATGGCGACGCCAGCCTTTCATTTCTTCGGAAAAAGACGCAATACGGTTCAATATCGGCATGGACAGTCTCCCAAGTTGGTTGTGTTTACGCTTAAATGGGGGGCTTGGGCAATGGGGGGCAAAAGCTATGGATGTCGCACTGATGCAAATGCAGCGGCTCTTGGATATTATGGCGGCACTGCGTGATCCCAAATCGGGTTGTCCGTGGGACTTGGCGCAAACATTTCAATCCATCGCCCCTTACACAATTGAAGAGGCCTATGAGGTCGCGGATGCCATCGCACAAGAGGCGTGGCAGGATTTGCCGGGCGAGCTTGGCGATATGCTCTTGCAGGTGGTTTTTCACGCGCAAATCGCCCAAGAAGCGGGGATGTTTCGTTTTGCCGATGTGGCCCGCGCCATCGCAGACAAGATGGTTGCCCGCCACCCGCATGTCTTTTCCCAAGGGCCAGACGATAGGCCCCACGCGAAAACAGCCGCGCAGCAGAGTTTGGATTGGGAAAAGCAAAAGGCGGCAGAGCGCGGCAAGGAGGCGCGCGTTTTGGACGGGATAGCGCTGGGCTTGCCTGCCCTAACCCGCGCGGTGAAACTGCAAAATCGCGCCGCGCGCGTCGGCTTTGATTGGCCCTCAAGTGATGAGGTGCTGGATAAACTGCGCGAAGAGGTGGGCGAGCTGACCCAAGCGCGCGATCAGCTTGGCCCAGCAGAAATGGAAGATGAATTTGGTGATTTGCTGTTTGTCATGGCAAATTTAGCGCGTCACATGAAAATAGACCCCGAAGCGGCGCTGCGCGGTGCGAATGCCAAGTTCACGCGGCGTTTTTCCCGCATTGAAGATTGGTTGCGCCAAGAAGGCAGAACACCGCAGCAAAGCAATTTGGCCGAGATGGACGCATTATGGAACCGCGCCAAAGCCGAAGAGCGCAGCGTGGGACCACAGACAAGCCCCTAATCGTTGCACCCATTCGCCCAAGAAAATGGCGGCCTGCGGCTTTTTGGGGGGTGTTTGGCGTTTCCCTATTGACCAGGTATTTTAGTCGGAATATCTCTGAGCTATAAACTGACTAAAGGAGTCAACAATGAACGCCGCCCGTTTTACTCTTTTTGCCCTCTTGGCCAGCGCCGCCCTGCCCGTCTGGGCGCAAGAGGTGAACATCTATTCGCACCGCCAACCCGAATTGATTCAACCTTTGCTCGATGCCTTTACCTCAAAGACAGGGATCAAAACCAATGTCGCCTTTGTTGATAAGGGCATGGCAGAGCGATTGGTCGCGGAAGGTGACCGCTCGCCGGCTGATTTGGTCCTGACCGTTGACATAGCCCGACTGAAACAAATTGTGGATGCAGGCGTCACCCAGCCGGTGTCATCGCCGCTTTTGAACGCCAATATCCCCGCAGAGTTGCGCGCGGCCGATAGCCACTGGTTTGGCCTAACCGCGCGGGCCCGCATCGTCTATGCCAGCAAAGACCGAGTAGCGCTTGGCGATGTGACCACATATGAAGATTTGGCCGATCCAAAATGGAAAGGGCGTATTTGCACAAGATCGGGAACCAATGATTATAACGTGGCCTTGGTTGCGGCCGTGCTGGCCCATCACGGCGAGGATGCAACAAAAAGCTGGCTCGAGGGGCTAAAGGCCAATCTTGCGCGCAAACCTGATGGCGGCGATCGCGACCAGGTCAAGGCCATTGCGGCGGGCGAATGCGACATTGCTTTGGGCAATACCTATTACATCGGACAAATGCTGGCCGATCCCGAACAGCAAGCCGCGGCACAGGCGGTGAACATTGTATTTCCGAAATTTGAAAATGGCGGAACCCATCTCAATGTATCGGGTATTGCCATGACAAAAGCCGCCCCCAACAAAGAGGCCGCGCTAAAGCTGATGGAATGGCTATCGGGCGATGAGGCGCAGAAAATCTATGCCGAAACCAACCATGAATACCCGGTCAAGGCAGGGGTTGCGCGGTCGGCATTGGTCGAAAGTTGGGGTGAGTTTACCCAAGACAGCAAATCCCTCAGCGAATTGGCAGATTTACGCCCCGCGGCGCTGCGGCTCATCGAAACAGTGGACTTTGACAACTAAGCCCACTCGACAAAGGGGCGCGGCTGGGATTTGATTGGCGAAAAGGAGACCGCCATGGCCCAGCCGCGCAAAATCATCATCGACACAGACCCAGGGCAAGATGATGCCTTTGCCATTTTGCTGGCATTGGCAAGCCCAGAGGAGATTGAGGTGTTGGGAATTACGGCGGTGGCGGGCAATGTGCCGCTGCCGCTTACCCAGCGCAATGCGCGCATTGTGTGTGAATTGGCGGGCCGGCGAGATATATGCGTTTATGCAGGCTGCGAGGCCCCGTTGCAGCGCAAACTTGTCACGGCCGAACATGTGCATGGCGTGACGGGACTGGATGGCCCGCCCATGGTCGCGCCGACCATGCCCCTGGCCCAAGGCCATGCGGTTGATTTCATCATCGACACCTTGCGCCGCGCGCCCGAAAAGACCATCACCCTATGCCCCTTGGGGCCGCTCACCAATATCGCGCAGGCCTTTGTGCAAGCGCCCGACATCATCGAACGTGTGCAAGAAATTGTGCTGATGGGCGGGGCCTATTTTGAAGTGGGCAATATCACCCCCGCCGCCGAATTTAACATCTATGTTGATCCAGAGGCGGCGCAAATCGTGCTGAAATCTGGCGTGGCCGTGGTGATGATGCCGCTGGATGTGACCCATAAGGTGATTGCAACGCGCGCCCGTGTCGAGGCGATCCGCGCGCTGAACACCCATGTCGGGCGCATTGCCGCAGATTGGGCCGACTTTTTCGAAAGATTTGACGTGGCAAAATATGGCAGTGATGGCGGCCCCCTTCACGACCCCACTGTGATTGCCTATCTCATTGCCCCGCAGTTGTTTTCGGGGCGGCATGTCAATGTCGAAGTGGAAACTCAGTCTGAATTGACCTTGGGAATGACAGTGGCCGATTGGTGGGGCGTGTCAGGCCGCACGCCCAATGCATTGTTTATCGGCGATGTCGATGCGCAAGGATTTTTTGACGTATTGACCCAGCGTCTGGCGCGGCTTTAGCCCAAGGGTAAGAAAACCGAAAAACGGCTGCCCTTGCCTAGGCTGCTTTCGACACTGAGTTTGCCCCGATGTCGGCTGACGATATGTTTGACGATTGCCAAACCCAGCCCCGTCCCGCCTTGCGCACGCGATCGATGGGCATCAACTCGGTAAAATCTTTCGGTCAAGCGGGGAATATGCTCTTCGCTGATCCCTGCCCCGTAATCTTGAACGCTAAAGCAATAGGCCGGCCCGCGCAAAGTGACCGTTTCGGTCAATGCAATATCAACTCTACTCCCCCCAACACTGCCATATTTAATGGCGTTTTCCACCAAATTGACGACCACTTGCATGATTTGATCGGCATCGGCCAATAGCAGGCGCGGCATATCAAAACCCGTTGTGGTCAGCTTGATATTGGCGCGTTCGGCCAAGGGGCGTAGGCCATCGACCGCGCGCCCGATCGCGGCGGCCACATCAATCTCGGTTTCAGGCCGCAGGCGTTCTTGGGCCTCCACACGGCTTAGATGCAACAGATCCGACACCAGCCGATTCATTCTTTCCGCCTCGGTGCTCATAATTTTCAAAAAACGCGTGCGGGCCGCATCGTCGTCGCGCGCAGGGCCTTGCAGCGTTTCAATAAATCCCTGAATGGCAGTTAGGGGCGTGCGCAACTCATGGCTGACATTGGCCACAAAATCGCGGCGCATCAAATCGGTTTGCTCTTGGGGCGTGACATCCTCGAATAGGCACATCACCGCATTGGGCAGGGGCGATAGGGTGATGGCAAAGTTGCCCTCTTGGTCGCCCTGCCTTAGGCTCAGACGCAGTTTTGCCGGGGTTTGCGCCATCAAACATTGCGCCACCGCCGACAATAAATCGGGCTGACGCAAGGAAAGCCCAAAATGCCGCCCCAAAAGCGCTGTGCCAAACAGGGACTTTGCAATCTCATTGGCCCAAGACACTTTGGAATCTCGCGAGATGATCAAAGCCGCATGCGGCACCCCTGCCAGCACGGCATCTAGCAATTCATCGCGCGATTCAAACTTCTCTGAAGGGGTGAACACTTTTTTAACCTCTTGACGATAGCTTGTGTGAAGACCAACGAAAACAATGTCATAGCACTTGCGTTAACCATGTTTTTGCGACAAAACGACATCAGCATTATTGCAGCGTCTTGGTGATTTGGTGGTTTTTGTTTGCAATTCAACCTTCCTGATCCCAGCGGATACTGGCCCTATGAATGATGACAAATCAATGTATCGCGTTGCGCCCGATTCATCCACGCTGATCTTTGGCATGGATATCGCAGCGACCGACCTTGGTGCAATTTTGCCGAACATGGGAAGGATGGTGGCAGGGGACAGCCGCACGATCACCAGCGCGATATTGCATAGCAATTATGTCGCGCGCGCCATATGTGCGCTTTTTGCACCCAAACTTGAACCGCATAATGATGCTATATCTGTCATTGAAAGCCTGTCATCGGCGGGGTTTACAGGACAGGTGATTGTATTGGCCCCACCGCTTTTGCGCCCCAAAATGGTGGAAAGCGAATTGCGCGCCCTAGCGCGGGGGATGCAGATGACCCTTATCGCGGGTGCGATGCCGCCGCTGGATCAAATTTGATCCATCATTATGGCCCGTGCCGATTTCTGAAACCATGGCACGTCAAGCGCAGAGTTGGTAGGATGGTTCATAACCTGACTTAGCCGCAGATTTACCCTAGTCGCGCACCAAATCACGCTGATAAATCCAGTCATGATCGGGGTCATTTTCGAACCGCCAGTTGCGGCGCGGGCCGGCCATCACATTAAGATAATACATCTCATAGCCATAGGGCGCACCGCAAGGATGGTGTCCGCGCGGCACCAGCACAACATCGTGGTTCTTCACCGCCATGGTTTCATCTAACGTGCCATCTTCGGTATAAACGCGCTGCACCCCAAAGCCTTGGGCAGGATTCAGGCGGTGGTAATAGGTTTCCTCCAGATAGGTCATGCGGGGAAAATCATCCTCGTCATGGCGGTGAGGCGGATAGCTGGACCAATGCCCTGCGGGGGTAAAGACCTCGGTCACCAGTAAAGCAGAGGCCACATCACG
>CAXNIF010000109.1:0-5893 GCA_964202345.1 Cypionkella sp. | reverse complement strand
CAACAACATCGCCAAGGTTCACTCGGGCGTGTCGGTGTTTGCGGGCGTGGGCGAGCGCACCCGCGAAGGCAACGACTTGTATCACGAAATGATCGAATCGGGCGTTATCGATTTGGAAGACCTGACCAAATCGAAAATCGCGCTGGTTTACGGCCAGATGAACGAGCCTCCGGGCGCGCGTATGCGTATTGCGCTGTCGGGCCTGACCATGGCCGAGCAATTCCGCGATGAGACGGGCGCAGATGTTTTGTTCTTTGTGGATAACATCTTCCGCTTTACGCAAGCTGGTTCCGAAGTGTCGGCGCTGCTGGGCCGTATTCCTTCGGCGGTGGGCTATCAGCCCACGCTGGCCACCGACATGGGCGCGATGCAAGAGCGCATCACCTCGACCAAGAATGGGTCGATCACCTCGGTGCAAGCGGTTTACGTGCCTGCCGACGACTTGACCGACCCTGCGCCAGCGACCTCGTTTGCGCACCTTGACGCAACAACGGTTTTGGATCGCTCGATTTCGGAAAAAGGGATTTATCCTGCCGTGGATCCGCTGGGCTCGACCTCGCGCTTGTTGGACCCGCTGATCATCGGCGAAGAGCATTACAAAGTGGCGACCGATGTGCAAAAGGTGCTGCAACGCTATAAATCGCTGCAAGATATCATTGCGATTTTGGGCATGGACGAATTGTCGGAAGACGACAAGATGGCCGTATCCCGCGCGCGCAAGCTAGAGCGTTTCCTGAGCCAGCCCTTTGACGTGGCCAAGGTGTTCACGGGGTCTGACGGCGTTCAGGTGCCGCTGGATGTCACCATTGCCTCGTTCAAGGCGGTTGTGGCGGGCGAATACGACCACCTGCCCGAAGCGGCATTCTACATGGTGGGCGGCATCGAAGAAGTGAAGGCCAAAGCGGCCAAGCTTGCTGCGGCAGCGGCCTAAGGGGGCATCATGGCAAGCAACGTGCAATTCGATCTGGTCTCGCCCGAGCGTCGGCTTGCCAGCTTTGCGGCCGCTGATGTTTCTATTCCCGCCGCCGATGGTGATATGACCGCGATGGAGGGGCACGCCCCCACCATCACGGGTCTGCGCCCCGGTATTTTGCGGGCCACGGGCGCGGATGGTGTGAAAAGCTATGTGGTGACGGGCGGTTTTGCTGAGATCTCGCATAAATCGGTGCAGGTTTTGGCCGAACGCGCGATTCCCTTGGACGAGATGACGCCTGCGCTGATGGAGGCATTGTTGGCAGATGCCTCAGAGGCGACGGCCGTTGCACTTGATAAAGACGCTGCCGATAAAGCGATGGCAGATATGTTGGCGATCAAAGCGGCCGCAGGGCTGTGATCTGACAAAAAGCGCAAAAAACGACAGACCCCGTCCCCATTGGTGCGGGGTCTTTTTTATGGCTGGATGATTCCATCTTTTTTTCGTCAAATTTTGGCGATAAAAGCCCAAAGATGATTTTTATTTGTGATTTTTATGAAATCTTTCAACACAGCCAATTTGGGTATTCAGCAGGGCAGCCGCACCCTTTTTTCAGATTTTGTGAATGATGGCCCCATGTGGTTGGGAAAGGGCAACCGCAGCGTTTATTCGACCATAGAATTTGCAGAGCCTTTCGGCCAAATCCCTGTTGTCCATGCCACAATTGGCATGTGGGATATGGATCATGAACATAACATCCGTGCCGATCTTTCGGTCACGCAGATCACCGCCAAAGGGTTTACCGTGAAATTCTCGACTTGGGCTGATAGCCGGGTTGCCCGTGTGCGGGTGGATTGGATGGCGATTGGCGGTATCACGAACGATGATCATTGGGATATTTCTTGAGCATCCCTAAGCGCGCGGCGCAATTCATGATCTAAAGTTTGGCGTTCTGCGCTTGTTAGAAACGCGCCCAGTTCAACTTCGCGGCCATTGCCCCGCAAGGTTAGATAATTGGGGACAGGCCCGCCCGCAGGATGCAAGGCCACGTTGACCCAATGTGGATTGGCCGTCCATTCCTGTTTGCGCCCATTTGGGCTGTGGCGGGTCAGGTGCATCGCGTCGCGGGCAATATGCAGCACCTCGATGATGGCACCGTCTTTGTAGCTGCGCTGTAGCCCGGCCCAAATGGCCCAAACTGTGCCCAGCAAAAAGGGCAACAGCCCCCATAAAACCGGCGATCCAACCAGCACCAGCGCGGGCAGCGCAAGCAGCGCCGCCGTCACTGCGATAAACCATGCCATTCCCCGCCGTGGCAGCGAGCGATAGGGCCACAGATGCACCTCGCGGGTTTGCGGCGGGCTGTCTTTGATCCATTCATAGGGCATGGGGGGCGGCTTTCATCGCTGGCGCTATCATAAAAAACGGCCCCAGACGCAATGCTGGGGCCGCTTATCTTGTGTTAGAGACGCATCAGGTTAATGCGCATGGCCCTTGTCCCAATCCGACTGCTTGGGCAGCTGCTCGAACGTGTGCTCGGGCGGCGGGCAAGGCAATGTCCATTCCAACGTATCGGCATGTTCATTCCAGTAGTTGTTCTGCGTCACTTTCTTGCCTGCCAGCAACGTGTAGAACACGATACCGATAAAGAAGATGAAGGACGCAAAGGACAAGAACGCGCCATAGGACGAGATCGTGTTCCAGTACTCAAAGGCTTCTGGATAGTCGATATAGCGGCGTGGCATGCCTTGGCGACCCAAGAAATGCTGCGGGAAGAAGGTGATATTTGCGCCGATAAACATGGCCCAGAAATGCAGCTTGCCCGCCCATTCAGGATATTGCCGACCCGACATTTTGCCGATGTAGAAATAGATACCCGCAAAGATGCCAAAGACGGCGCCCAAACTCATCACATAGTGGAAATGCGCGATCACATAGTAGGTGTCGTGATAAACGCGGTCCACGGGGGCTTGGGACAAAACGATCCCCGTCACCCCGCCCACTGTGAACAGGAAGATAAAGCCAAGTGCGAAAAGCATCGGCGTTTCAAAGCTGATCGAGCCGCCCCACATGGTGGCGATCCACGAAAAGATTTTGATCCCCGTTGGCACGGCAATCACCATCGTGGCCAGCATGAAATAGCTTTGCTGGGTGACAGACATGCCCACCGTATACATATGGTGCGCCCAGACGACAAAGCCCAGCACGCCGATGGCGACCATCGCATAGACCATCGGCAAGTAGCCAAAGACGGGCTTGCGCGCAAAGGTGGCGACAACATGGCTGACGATCCCAAAAGCGGGGATCACGATAATATACACCTCTGGGTGGCCAAAGAACCACAAGATATGCTGATACAAGACAGGGTCACCGCCGCCCGAAGGCACAAAGAACGTTGTCCCAAAGTTGCGATCTGTCAGCAGCATGGTGATCGCACCGGCCAAAACGGGCAGCGCCAAAAGGATCAGCCAAGCGGTGACAAAGATCGACCAAGCAAAGAGCGGCACTTTGTGCATGGTCATGCCCGGTGCGCGCATGTTCAAAAAGGTGGTGATCATGTTGATCGCGCCCAAGATCGAAGATGCGCCCGACAAGTGAACGGCAAAAATCGCCAAATCCAGCGCATAGCCCGGCTCGTTTGTCGAGAGCGGCGGATACAGAACCCAGCCGACACCCGTGCCCAATTGGTCATCACCGCCGGGCGAAAAGACCGAAGCAACGGCCAAGGAAGTGCCCGCCACATACAGCCAGAACGACAAGTTGTTCATCCGAGGAAAGGCCATATCCGGCGCGCCAATTTGCAGCGGCATGAAGTAATTGCCAAAACCGCCGAATAGGGCAGGGATAACCACAAAGAACATCATCAAGATGCCATGTGCAGTCACGGCCGAGTTCCAGAAATGGCCATTCGGTGTGCATTCCGCCGCGCTATCGGCGGCAAAGCGCAAGCCTTCGGCGCACATATATTGCACGCCAGGCTCCATCAGCTCGAGGCGCATGTAGACTGTGAAAATCACCGACAACAGGCCAACAAAGCCTGATGTGAACAGATAGATGATTCCAATATCTTTATGATTGGTGGACATGAACCAGCGGGTGAAAAACCCCCGCTCGTCATGGTGATCGCCGTGAATGGCTGCGTCGGCCATGGCACTCTCCCGTTATATTAAACCTAGCCGCGCAAATTGAACGGCACACACCCCTGTTTTAGTTTGCCCGCGCGGGCCATGCAACGCTTCACTTTGATTTGAATCAAAAAACTGCGGGCAAATTGACGCAGTGCCCTGCCCAAACAAAAGGGCAGGCACCAATGCCTGCCCCATCGCGGCACTTTGTCAGACCTTACTGGGCGACGCTGGCCAAATAAGCGACCACATCGGCCCCGCCAGCGGCCAATTTGAACGACATTTTTGATTTTGCCGCACCATCGCCCGTTTTTTCTTTGAGCCAAGCGGCGGGGTCGGCCATATAGGCGATGAGGCTGGCTTCGTCCCAGACAGCGCCTGCGCCGCCAACGGCCAGAATCGAATCGCCGTATTTATAATCGGCCACCGACGCAACAGCGCGGCCCACCACGCCATAAAGGTTTGGCCCCGTCTTGCCGCCCTTGACGATATCTGTTCCGTCAGGCGCCACAATGGCGTGGCAAGCCTTGCATTTGCTGAAGGCTTTTTCGCCCGCAGCGGCGTCTTGCGCCAAAGCGGGGTTTGCGAATGTGGCCAATCCCAAAGCCGCCATCATGACAAAAGTTTTCATCTCATCCTCGTGGTTAAACCCAAATGCCGCCAAGCCGCCAGCGCAAGGGCTGCGCGCTTTGACTGGTGATATCTGGCATTTTCATCGGTTGCTATGCAATAGCAGCCTTTGTCGCAGCCATAGCCCCCGTTATTTTTCCCCCGTGAGACGGGCCAAGAACGGCGGCACCTGCGCAAGCAATGCCGCGTCTAAATCGGCCATGGTCACGGGCAGGCCTAAATCGACCAAAGACGTCACCCCATGGCCTGAAATGCCGCAAGGCACGATTCCGTTAAAATGCGACAAATCGGGTTCGACATTGATCGAAATACCGTGAAAAGACACCCAGCGGCGCAGTTTGACGCCAATGGCCGCGATTTTGTCTTCGGCGGGTGCGCCATCTGGCCCTGCGCGCTCTGGGCGCTGCACCCAAACGCCCACGCGCCCTGTGCGCCGCGCGCCGCGCAGATGAAACGTCCAAAGGGTGTCGATGATCCAGTTTTCCAAACAATCGACAAAATGGCGCACATCGCGCCCGCGCTGGTTCAAATCCAGCATCACATAGACCACCCGCTGGCCGGGCCCATGATAGGTATATTGCCCGCCGCGCCCCGCGACATGCACGTCAAATCGATCAGGGTCTATCAAATCGGCGGGGTTGCTGGAGGTGCCTGCCGTGTAAAGCGGCGGATGTTCCAAAAGCCAAATCGCCTCGTCGGCGGTGCCTGCCGCAATCTGCGCCACGCGCGCCTCCATCGCGGCAAGTGTTGGCACATAGGGGGCAAGGCCAGTGATGTGTTTGATTTCCATTCAGTTCCCCTTGCGCGGCAAAAGACCTGCGCTGCGTGCATCGGCCATACGCGTGCGGGCAATGGGCAGGCGCGTGCCATTGGCCAATGTCACTTCGGCCCCGTCCCTGCTGCGCGATACGGCGACAACCCCAGCCTGCGCCACCCAATGCGACCGATGGATTTGCACGCCAGATGTTGGCGCGGCCTCGCGGATGGCATCGGCAAGGCGCATCAGCAGCATCTCTTGTCCCTTTGTCGTGGTGACAATGATATAGTGATCTTGTGCTGTCAGCGCCAGCAGCGCGCCTCGTTTCTCTAGGCTTGGGCGCGCAAGAAGGGCAGGGGTCTGGGGGGCCATACTGCTTTGGGCAGCATGGCTTTGCAGCACCATCCCGACAGTTTCGATCACAAGGCAAATCACATAGACGGCGGCAAATCCCAGCGTCAATTCGTG
>CAXNIF010000108.1:0-5912 GCA_964202345.1 Cypionkella sp. | reverse complement strand
TTGCAGATGATAGCTGCAAATATTCATTGGGTTCCATTTTGGCAAATGGGTTTGGGTATAGGCCGCCACATCGGTGATCATCCGCAGGCTGGGCTTTGGCGGGCAAATATAGGTGCCGCGCGACAGGTATTCTTTGATCAGATCGTTTTGCACCGTGCCTTGTAAGGCGGCAATATCGGCACCTTGTTCTTCGGCGACGGCGATATACAGCGCCAAAAGCCACGGCGCGGTGGCATTGATGGTCATCGAGGTGTTCATCTGCTGCAAGGGGATGTCTTGAAACAGCGCGCGCATATCGCCCAAATGACAAATGGGAACACCCACTTTGCCCACTTCGCCGCGCGCCAATTCATGATCGGAATCATAGCCCGTTTGCGTGGGCAGATCAAAGGCCACCGATAGGCCTGTTTGTCCTTTGGCCAAGTTGCCGCGATACAGGGCATTAGACGCTGCCGCTGTAGAATGGCCTGCATAGGTGCGAAACAACCAAGGTTGATCTTTTGCGGGTGCAGTTTCGGACATGGCGCAGCCTTTGTGCAATATAATTTCGTTTCAGCACCAATAAGCGTAATTTTAAACCAGTGTCAATCGCTGCGCTGCGGCAACGCAAGACTTTGCTGGCTTTCCCGTCATCTTCTGATCTGCACCATTTTCCCAAGCCGTGCCAAAGTGGGCCGTGTTCCCGGCGCTTTCCGCAGTGCGGCAGACATAAAATTACAAAAAACGTAATATTTTGGTTGCATTGTTGCGCTCGCAGTGATTATCAAAGGCCAAGCGCCGATTCTGCGGCGCAGCATCTTGCTGGAGGATTGATCCATGGCCCTTGACACCGCCTTGTCCTATGACGCCCCAATTAAAGACTTATATGATATCGGGGAAATGCCGCCCATGGGGCATGTCCCAGCCAAAATGTATTCTTGGTCGATCCGCCAAGACCGCCACGGCGAACCCGATAGCGCCATGCAAATCGAAGTGGTCGATACATGGAAAATCGACAGCAACGAAGTGTTGGTTTTGGTGATGGCTGCGGGCGTGAATTACAATGGCGTTTGGGCTAGCCTTGGTCAGCCGATCAGCCCATTTGATGGCCACAAGCAGCCCTTTCATATCGCCGGTAGCGATGCATCGGGCATTGTTTGGGCCGTGGGTGACAAGGTCAAGCGCTGGAAAGTCGGCGATGAGGTGGTGATTCATTGCAACCAAGACGACGGCGATGACGAAGATTGCAACGGCGGCGATCCGATGTATTCGCCTTCGCAGCGGATTTGGGGCTATGAGACGCCAGACGGCAGCTTTGCCCAGTTCACAAGGGTTCAAGCCCAGCAGTTGATGCCGCGCCCGCGCCATTTGTCATGGGAGGAAAGCGCCTGCTACACGCTGACGCTGGCCACCGCCTATCGTATGCTGTTTGGCCACGAGCCGCATGACCTAAAGCCGGGTCAAAATGTGCTGGTTTGGGGGGCCTCTGGCGGGCTTGGCTCTTATGCCATTCAATTGATTAACACGGCGGGGGCAAATGCCATTGGCGTGATTTCTGAAGAAGACAAGCGCGATTTTGTGATGGGTCTGGGTGCCAAAGGCGTGATCAACCGCAAAGATTTCAATTGCTGGGGCCAATTGCCGACAGTCAACACACCCGCCTATAACGACTGGCTGCGCGAAGCACGCAAATTTGGCAAAGCGATTTGGGACATCACGGGAAAAGGCGTGAATGTCGATATGGTTTTTGAACATCCGGGAGAGGCCACTTTTCCCGTCTCGTCGCTGGTGTGCAAAAAAGGCGGGATGGTGGTGATCTGTGCGGGCACCTCGGGGTTTAACTGCACTTTCGATGTGCGCTACATGTGGATGCATCAAAAGCGCCTTCAAGGCAGCCATTTCGCCCATTTGAAACAGGCATCTGCCGCGAATAAGCTGATGGTCGAACGCCGCCTAGACCCCTGCATGTCTGAAGTGTTCCCTTGGGCGGAAATTCCTGCCGCCCATATGTTGATGCGTCAAAATAAGCACAAGCCAGGAAATATGGCTGTTTTGGTGCAGGCGCCGCGAACGGGGCTGCGCACCTTTGAAGACACGCTGGAAGCCAGTCGCGGAAAATAGGCTGATTTGCGCCCAGCCCCCATAAGGCCAGCTTGCGAAAGCTGGCCTTTTTAATTGCGACAAACAGTTCCCACTGCCAAGAAATTGAAAACAGCTTTTTCTATAGGAGTTCGATACACTGACCGCCAATCTGGGCCTAAGATTCGTTGTTAGATTTTTTGTGCGGTTCTGAAATGCGTCATGAATGGATATTTGATGTGCTAAGTGACTTGCGCATATATGCGCAAAGGAATGGGCTTGAGGATATTTGCCGCCAAACAGATCGCCTGATCGATGTGGCGCGGCAAGAGCTGACCGAAAAGGCCAAATCTGAACAAGAGCGCCCTGATGAATGCAACCCGCCACGTTAGGGGCTCTCTGTGCAATCGCGCGGCACTGGGATATGCAAAGATATGACATTGCCCAGCCTCACCTTTTCCGATGACCAAGCCGACGCCTTCGACCGCGTTGCGGCATTGCTATTGGATCACGGTATTGATCTGGCCGAAGGTGCCGCAACGCCGCGTGCCGCGCAGTCGGCGGCTGTTCTGGCCGTGGTTGGCCGTGCGGGCTCTGGCAAAACCATGCTGTTGGCGGCCTTGTTTCATGCCATGCGCGAAGCAGGGGTCGATTTGGTATCGGGCGACTACGAGCCAAAACGGCGCAAAGACCGCCGCTCATTGGCCATCTTGGCCCCCACCAACAAGGCGGCCTCGGTGCTACGATTGCGCGGGGTTCCTGCGACGACGATTCACCGTATTCTGTATACGCCGATTTATGATCCTCAATATGAAAAAATCGCTGAATGGCTAACCGGCGCAGCCCCGCGCCCCTTGGTTGAAGGTCTGGCCGAAGTTGCCCTTGACCGCGCCCATGCCTTTTACGCGCAAATTGCCTCGATCCCAGGGGCGTTGGCGGCGGCTGGTTTGCGCGGCTCTGATTTCATCAAGGGATGGAAGCGCAGAGACGAGCCGCTGGATATTGGTTTTGTTGACGAATCCTCGATGCTGGACGAGCGCCAGTTTGACGATCTGCGCGCCATTTTCCCAACTTTGGTCATGTTTGGCGATCCGGCGCAATTGGCCCCCGTGGGCCTATCGGGGCAGATGGTCTTTGATCGTTTAGAGGCGGGGAGCCGCCTGTCCTTGTCACGGATTCACCGCCAAGCCGAAGGCAATCCGATTTTGGATTTGGCCCATGCGCTGGGCAATAGCGATCTGACATTTGACCAGTTTGAAACGATGGTGCAGCAGGCGGCACTGCGGGATCCGCGTGTGCAATGGGGCGAGAGGGTGGATGCCAGTTTGATGGCGCGCAGCCCCGTCTTGGTGTGGCGCAATGCGACGCGCATTCGTCTGATTCACGCCTTTCGCAGCGCCTTTGGCGCGCCTGACGACGCGCTTTTGCCGGGCGAGCCATTGATTTGCGATGGGATCGAACTGCCCCTGAAGCACCGAAAAAAGCGCATTGATCTAGAGGCGCGCGGATTGATCAAAGGCGCACAGGTCATTTATCTTGGCCCCGGCAATCGCGATGGCTTTGCCCGTTTGCACGTGGTGGGGGCCGATGATCCGCAGGTCTCTGCGGCGTCGATCATCAAAATCGAAAAGCCAGACGAAGAAGAGCCCTTTATCCCTTCGGCGGCCAGCATGGGGGCGGCGTTTTTACACGGCGCGGCGGTGACGATCCACAAGGCCCAAGGCAGCCAATGGGACAAGGTGCAGGTGTTTGCGCCTGACCTGTTCGCGGCCGCTCAGTCGGGCCGCGCCGAAGCGGGGGTGGCTTTGTGGAAACGCCTTGCCTATGTCGCGATCACCCGCGCGCAAACCCAATTGATCTGGGTGACGCGCAACCGTTTGGCCCTGCCCAAGGACCCGCTGGGCGTAGAGGACTTGCGCGCGCCCGCCACGCCTTTGACACTGCAAACCACCTCACAGGAGTAGCATTTCCGCCGCCGCGCCGCTATCATAAGTAAAAATGAGGGCCACATGATCTGCGTATTCGTCCAATTCCGCTGCACGCCGGGTAAAACCTATGACGTTGCCACTGAAATATATAACCGCGAAGTGGTGTCTGAATTGTATTCAACCAGCGGTGACTTTGACTTGATTGCCAAGGTCTATATCCCCGACCAAGAGGACGTGGGCCATTACCTCAGCCAAAAGCTGTTTGATATCGAAGGCATTCAGCGCACGCTGACAACGATGACATTTAAGGCGTTCTGACTGCGCGCCTAGCGCAGCACTGGCACGGCGGGCTGCGGCGGGGTCGTTGCGGCGCGCACAAAAGCGGCCATAAGATCGGCATCCTTGACCCCCGGCGCCGATTCAACGCCAGAGGAGACATCCACCTGCCGCGCATTGGTCAGCGCGATGGCCTGTGCCACATTGCTGGGCGTCAGCCCCCCCGCCAGCATCCAAGGGCGCAGCCACCGCCGCTGCGCCACCAAGCGCCAATCAAAGGCCAAGCCATTCCCCCCCGGCAGGGCCGCGTCTTTGGGCGGTTTTGCATCGATCAAGATTTGATCCGCCACCAAAGCATAATCAAATGCGGCGTGGAGATCATCTGCCTCGGCGATTCCGACGGCCTTCATCACGGGCAAGCCGTATCGCGCGCGTATCTCAGACACCCGCGCCACGGGCTCGTGGCCATGAAGTTGCAGCATATCAAACGGGCATTGATCCAACAGCGCATCCAAAAACGCATCGCTTGCATCCACCACAAGGGCGACTTTGGCAAAGCCTTCAGGCGCATGGCGCGTCAACTCCCTTGCTTGTGTGAGGGATAGATGGCGCGGGCTTTTGTCAAAAAAGACAAATCCGCCGTAGGCAGCCCCCGCACGGGCGGCGGCATCCACATCGGCTGCGCTGCGCAGCCCGCAGATTTTTACCCGAATATCGGCCATGATTTATGCCTTTGGCTTATCCAGCAGGGCCAGGATATCATCCTTGGGCACAGACGTCGCATCGCGCATCACCGCCAATTCGCGTTCAAGTTTTGCCGCCGCCTTGCCAGATCTGCTGGCCGCGACACGATGTTTGTGCTCGCGCAACCATTCCCAGACAAAGCCAATCAGCAGCCCCAGCACAATCGCCGCAAAAATCACCAAAAACAGCGGCAATTCGACCGACCAATTCACCCCCAAGAGGGCGGCGAAATCTGCTGGCAGCAGGCTAAGGACAACCAAATCCCGATTGGCCATGGCCACCGAAATCAGCGCGATGGCCAACAGGAATAAGAAAATAACGCGCAAATAGCGCATGGAGCAGCCTTTCTGGGCAGGGGTCGTTATGCGCCGTTTAGCCGGTCGCGCAGTAATTTTCCCGTTTTGAAAAATGGCACTTTTTTGGTATCGACCTGCACCGCCTCGCCTGTGCGGGGATTGCGCCCCAATCGCGCATCACGCGATTTGACCGAAAACGCACCAAAGCCGCGCAGTTCAACCCGGTCGCCCTTGGCCAGCGCATTGATGATTTCGTCAAAGACGGTGCTGACAATTTTTTCCACATGACGCTGGGTCAAATGTGGATTGTCATCGGCAATTTTTTGCACCAATTCAGATCTGATCATGTCACCCGTTCCCTAAAAGCCATGGCCTGAGCCAAAACACGCTGGCCGTAAACCTAGCGAAAAAAAATCTTTGCACAAATGAAATGTTTGCTTTGGCCCCAATTGCAAAGGGCCGCACCCTGCGGCGCGGCCCTTTTTGGTACATTTTGGCGTATCAGTTAGGCTTTGTCGCCTTTCAGCGCCGCGCCCAGAATATCGCCAAGGCTTGCCCCCGAATCGGACGAGCCATATTGTTCGACGGCTTCTTTTTCTTCGGCGATTTC
>CAXNIF010000107.1:0-5975 GCA_964202345.1 Cypionkella sp. | reverse complement strand
TCTCTCTCTTGGCTCTCGGCCAGATCGACGGCTGTAAAAGCGGCGGCATTGATGACAATATCGCAGTCTGTGATTTGGGCTGCGCAAGCCTCTGGTTGGCGCAAATCGGCCTGGTCGCGGCCCAAAAATCGCGCCGTCACCCCAGCAGGGACACTGCGCGCCAAAGCGCGCGCCACCTGCCCCGATTGTCCAAAGATCAGCGCTTTCATGCCTTGGTGCCAAGACGCTGGCCAACGCCGCCGCGCGCCTGAAGGGGGTGCCACCATGCCGCATTGTCCAGATACCAGCGCACTGTTTTGCGCAATCCCTCGTCCAGCGTCACCGATGGCCGCCAGCCCAATTCGCGGCGAATGCGCGAAGGGTCGATGGCGTAGCGCAGATCATGGCCAGGGCGGTCGGCCACATAGGTAATCAGCCGCGCGTGGGGCGCGCCATTTGGGTGCATCTCATCCAAGAGCGCGCAGATTTTGCGCACGATATCGATATTGCTCGCCTCATTCTCGCCGCCAATGTTATAGCTGCGGCCCACAGCGCCCTTGGCCAGAACCAGCAACAAGGCATCGGCATGATCTTCGACATAGAGCCAATCGCGCACGTTCAGGCCCTGCCCATAGACAGGAATCTCGCGCCCCGCTAAGGCGTTCAGAATCACCACGGGAATCAGTTTTTCGGGAAAGTGATAGGGGCCGTAATTGTTCGAACAATTGGTCAGCAGCGTGGGCAAGCCATAGGTTTCGCCCCATGCACGCAGCAAATGATCGCTGGCGGCCTTGCTGGCCGAATAGGGGCTTCGTGGGTTGTAGGGGGTATCTTCGGTGAATTGACCCGTTTCTCCCAAACTGCCAAAGACCTCGTCCGTCGAAATATGGTGAAAACGAAAGCCCTGGGGCCGCCCCATATGCTGCCAATATCGCCGCGCCGCTTCCAGCATATTGAACGTGCCCGTGATATTGGTTTGCACGAAATCATCCGGCCCATCGATCGAACGATCCACATGGCTTTCGGCGGCAAGGTGCATCACCGCATCTGGGCGGTGCGTGGCAAAAATATCGTCCAAGCGGCCCCTGTCGCGGATATCGGCGCGTTCGAAACTATAGAGATTAGAGCTGGCCACGGGCGCCACATTTTCCGCGCAGGCGGCATAGGACATGGCGTCCAGATTGATCACCTCATGCCCGCGCGCCACGGCAAGGCGCACCACAGCCGAGCCAATAAATCCCATCCCCCCCGTCACCAAAATCTTCATGATGCACCATAAAGGAAAGGCGATTGAAAAGCAGCCAAGCGCGGCGCGGCGGCGTCTTTGGCCGATAACAGCGGCGCGCCTGCGCCCCAATCGATGCCAATGTCAGGATCATTCCACGCAATAGCGCCGTCACATTCAGGCGCGTAGGGCGCGCTGACTTTATACTGCACTTCGGCCCCTGGGCTGCGGGTGACAAACCCGTGCAGAAACCCGACAGGCACCAAAAGTTGCAGACCATTTTCGTCGCTAAGTTCCACGCCAAACCAGCGCCCATAGCTGGGGCTGCCCCGCCGCACGTCAACAGCCACGTCAAAGATCACCCCGCGCGAGCAACGGATGAGCTTGGCTTGGGCGTGCGGCGGGCGCTGATAATGCAAGCCCCGCAAAGTGCCGATGGGGCCTGACATGGAATGATTGTCTTGCACAAACTCTAGATCTATCCCCGCCTCTCGCAGCGCGGGGCGCGAATAGACCTCGCAAAACCAACCGCGCGCATCACCATGGCGTTTTGGCTGCAATAGCAGCAGCCCCTCCAGTGTGGTTTTGGTCACAATCATTTTGGCCTCAAAGGGATAACTGGCCTGTTCCAGACCACAACCCTAAGTCAAATTCAAGTCGTTTGACCTTAGCCGATTGCCGCCGCTTTTACATCCGCATCGATAAAGGGCAAATATTGGCCAAAGTTTTCCGCAAACATCGCCACCAACTTTTGCGCGGCTTGGTCATAGGCGGCCCCATCGGCCCAAGTGCTGCGCGGATCAAGCAGCGCGCTATCCACCCCTGCCACGGCAACGGGCACTTCGAAACCGAAATGCGGATCGCGGCGGAACTTTCCCGATGTCAAGGAACCATCCAGCGCAGCCGTCAGCAGGGCACGGGTGGCGCGAATGGGCATGCGGGTGCCGGTGCCAAATTTCCCGCCCGTCCAACCCGTATTTACCAACCAGCATGTTGCCCCGCTTTGGGCGATTTTGGCTTGCAACAGCTTGCCATATACTTCGGGACGGCGCGGCATAAACGGCGCGCCAAAACAGGTGCTAAAAGTCGGAGTCGGCTCGACGATGCCGCGTTCTGTTCCTGGGGTCTTGGCCGTAAAGCCCGACAAAAAGTGATACATCGCTTGGGCAGAGCTTAACCGTGCAATCGGCGGAAGCACGCCATAGGCATCGCATGTCAACATGATGATGTTCTTTGGACTGCCCCCCAAACCTGTCTCGGAGGCATTCGAAATATAGTCCAGCGGGTAAGCGCAGCGCATGTTTTCCGTCAGGCTGCTGTCGGAAAAATCCAATTCCAGCGTTTCAGGATCATAGACCATATTCTCGATTATGGTGCCAAATTTCGTTGTCGTGCCGTAAATCTCTGGCTCTGCCTCGCGCGAGAGGTTGATGGTTTTGGCATAGCACCCCCCCTCAAAATTGAACAAGCCACGATCTGACCATCCATGTTCGTCATCGCCAATCAGGCGGCGCGACGGATCAGCCGAGAGCGTCGTTTTTCCCGTGCCAGAAAGCCCAAAGAAAACCGCAGATTCCTCTGGCTTGCCAATGGCGTGATTGGCCGAGCAATGCATCGGCATCACGCCTTTTTCTGGCAAGACGTAGTTCAACAAGGTGAAGACCGATTTTTTGTTTTCGCCCGCATAGGCGGTATTGGCGATCAAGATCAGCTTTTTATCGAAATTCAGCACAATTGCCGTCTCCGAGCGGCAGCCATGACGGGCAGGATCTGCCTTAAAGCTGGGGCAATTGATGATCGTCCATTCAGGGGTGAAACTGTCCAACTCAGTGGCGGCGGGCCGGCGTAGCAAATGGCGAATGAATAAAGCGTGCCATGCAAGTTCGGTCACAACGCGCACGTCCAGCCGATAGGCAGGATCGGCGCCCGCGAACAAATCTTGCACAAAGTAATCGCGCCCCTTCATATGGGCCAGCATATCCGCATAAAGGCGGTCAAAGGCATCTGGCTGCATGGGCGCATTATTGTCCCACCAAATCGTATCCTCGACAGAGGCGGTGCGCACCACGAACTTATCCTTGGGCGAGCGGCCTGTGAATTGCCCCGTCGACACCAAAAACGCCCCGCCATTGCCCAAACTGCCCTCTCCCCGCGTGACAGCTGCCGCGACTAGGCGCGCCTCAATGTCGTTATAATAGACATGACCCAGACCAAAAATGCCTTGCGCTTGCAAAGTTTGAGCAGGGTTTACGCGCCCCTGCGCTGCAAAACTGGTTGTCATGTGCTACACTCCCAAAGCCGTCTGATGTGGTCGAAATTGTGCCGCGCCTTTTTTATACTCGCCCCCCCGAGGGCGCGGTATAAACGGGCCTATAACATGCACTTTCATAGGGGAATAGAAGGCTATGTCACTGTTAGCGCAATCATTTTACTGTTAGCGCAACCAAGTTTGCCGATGTTTCCTATATGAGACAATTTCGTCATATCTTCGAATGCCCGCCCCAAATCTTGTAGAGCCAAAGGTGATTCGCACTTAATGGTTGATTCTTTGGGCAGGAAATATGAATATGTGGCAAAAATCAGGCAACCGAGCAGAAAGGGACGCCCCATGGCCAGAATAGCCCTCGTCGATGATGATCGAAATATTTTGACATCCGTGGCCATGACGCTGGAAGCCGAAGGCTTTGACGTGGAAACCTATAATGACGGGCAATCCGCGCTAGATGCCTTTAACCGCCGCATGCCCGATTTGGCGGTTTTGGACATCAAAATGCCCAGAATGGATGGCATGGATCTGCTACAACGCCTGCGGCAAAAATCCACCCTGCCGGTGATTTTTCTGACATCAAAAGATGACGAAATTGATGAGATTCTGGGCTTGCGCATGGGGGCGGATGACTATGTCACCAAACCCTTTAGCCAGCGCCTATTGGTCGAACGTATCCGCACACTTTTGCGCCGAAATGACGCCATTGCCACTGGCGAAGTGGCTAATACAGAAGAAAATAAGGTGATCGAACGCGGCAATCTGCGTATGGACCCGCTGCGCCATGCCGTGCTTTGGAAAGGCCGCGATGTGGCGCTGACGGTGACAGAATTCATGCTGCTGCAAGCGCTGGCCTTGCGCCCCGGTTTTGTGAAAAGCCGCGATCAATTGATGGATGTGGCCTATGACGACCAGATTTATGTCGATGATCGCACCATTGATAGCCACATTAAGCGTCTGCGCAAAAAAATGCGCGCCGTCGATGACGAATTTAACGCCATCGAAACACTTTATGGCATTGGCTATCGCTATAACGAAGAATAGCCATTGGGATGACAGCCGCGCAAAAATTTCCAGCAAAGAGCAAAGCCGTGGCAAAGGAAGTCACGGGCGAAAAGGTGATTTTGGGCGAAGATTGGGTCTCGCCCGAGGTGCTGTCAGAGCAGGTGCTTCGCGGCGCAAAGGGCAATCGCGGCATGCTTTCGTTGAACAAATCCCCTTTGGCGCGCAAAATCATCCTTTTCAACATGCTGGCCCTGATCATCTTGGTTTCAGGGGTTTTGTTCTTGAATCCGCAGCGCGACAATCTGGTAGGGCAGCGCGAGGCGGCCTTAATCACAGAAGCACGGCTTATCGCGGATCTGATCGGATTTCGCGCGCAAGCCGAAGGTGCATTACCGCGCGATCTTGATGGAATCAGCATCAGCCATAAGGCCGAAGTCCTGCTGTTAAACAAACTGGGCGTGATCACAGCGCAAACCATTGGCGCGGTGACTGCGCCGCCCAATGGGGCGCCCCCTTCGACCATCATCACCGATCTGCTTGATAAAATCTGGGACCTTGGGGCAATGGTGATAGGCCGAAAGGCTGGGCCAGCCACCGCCACCGCCACGGATTTGGCACAAAAGCTGTTTCCCAAAGCCGCCTTGGGCGATATCGCCGTCACCACGGCCCAAGGCGCAGATGGCGCCAGTTTTTCGGTGGCCGCGCCCATCACCGTGAACGGTGCGGTGATGGGTGTTGTGTCCTTGACCTCTCCCGCAGGGGAGATTGACAGCCTTGTGCGCCACGAGCGCGAACAGATTTTGCGCCTGTTCTTGATTGCGCTTTTGGTCTCGATGGGCCTGTCGATGGTCTTGGCTTCGACGATTGCTAACCCGCTGTCTGATCTTGCCGCTGCGGCAGAAATGGGCCGCGACAGGAATGGATCGAAAATGCAAACGGGTCGTGTGCGCATTCCCGATTTAGCGGGCCGCCCAGACGAAATTGGCCGCCTATCGGTGGCGATGCGCGGCATGGTTTCCGCGCTTTATGACCGAATCGAAAGCAATGAACAATTCGCCGCCGATGTCGCGCATGAGATCAAAAATCCTTTGGCAAGTTTGCGTTCTGCCGTGGGGACGATGCGGGTGGCCAAGCGCGAGGATCAGCGCGACAGATTGCTTGAAGTTATCGAACATGATGTGCGCCGCATGGATCGTCTGGTGAGCGATATCGCGAACGCCTCGCGGCTGGATAGCGACTTGGTCAAAGAACAGGAAACGGATGTCAATTTAATCCAGACTGTGCAGCGCATTTGCACGCATTTGGGCGCGCAGGCGGGGGAGGAGGGGATTGAGTTCATTACAGATTTCCCGATAGAGCCCATCATCGTGCGCGGATTGGAAGAGCGTTTGGCCCAAGTTTTTGTGAACCTCATCGCCAATGCCATATCGTTTTGCGAAGAAGGTGACGCCGTGCGGGTCTGGGCGCGCCAACGGGAAAATCGCGTCTTGATTGTGGTCG
>CAXNIF010000106.1:0-6014 GCA_964202345.1 Cypionkella sp. | reverse complement strand
ACGGGCATTCAGGCGGAAGAGATCGCGCATATCACCTGCCCGACAGGGGCGGGGCTGGTGCATCGCTTGTGGGAGCCACTGGCGGACAAGCACCGGCCCCCCTCGGGCTATGCTGCCAAGTTTTCGATGCCATTTTGCATGGCCGTTGGCTTTTTTGAACGCGACGCGGGCCTGGCCCAATTTGCCGATGAGAAAACGCAAGATGCCCAGATTTTGGCCTTATGCGCAAAAATTTCTTATGAAATAGACCCGGCGAATGAATATCCGCATAATTACTCTGGCCATATTCGCGTGCACACCCACGATGGCCGCCGCATTGATTTGGATCAGCCGCATATGCGCGGGGGAATGCGCGAACCTTTAAGCGATGAAGACATTCATGCCAAGGCAATGGCCAACTGCGAATACGGTGGTTGGCCCCGCGCGCGCGGACAAGAGCTGATGGATTGGATCGCAGATTTGCCGGCACAGCCAGATTTATCGGCGATGCGCCGTTTCGGCGCCTAGGCCCGCATGGGCAGAGCGGCAGGGCATAGCGTGACAAGAGGGATGTAACGATGACAGGCAAGAGCACCATTTCCGAAACCTTGGCCGATTGGATTGTCGGGTTTGATTCAGCCAAGGTGCCCAGCAAGGCCCTGGCGGGCTGCGCCGATACCATCATGGATACAATGGCCCTGACCGTTGCGGCCTTGGACACAGATTATGGCCAATCCGTTCAGCAGGCCTTTGATGACGCGGGTCAAGCCACCGTATGGGGCCTGCCGCAAGGCCGAAGCCCCGAAGCGGCGGCAGTGATCAACGGCACCTGCGGCCATGGTGAAGATTATGACAACACCTTTGAGGGCTGCCCTGTTCACAGCGGCGTGGTGATTGTGCCTGCCCTCCTGGCGGCGGCGGAAAAATACAATTTGCCCGCCGCTGATGTTTCGCGCGGGATTGTGGTTGGCATTGAGGTGATGTGCCGCCTTGGACTTGTCGCTGACAAAGCCGTGCATAAGGCGGGCTTTCACCCGACGGCGGTGCTGGGGGCAATGTCTGCAGCAGCGGGGGTTTCAGCAGCGCTTTGGCTCAATCGCGCGGCCATTTGCAACGCGCTGGGGGTGGCAGGGTCTATGGCCTCTGGAATCATCGAATATCTGGCCGATGGCACCTCGACCAAGCGGCTGCATGCGGGCTGGGCGGCGCAATCTGGTCTGCGCGCCGCGGCCATGGGGGCGGCAGGCTTTACTGGGCCGTCCACGGTCTTTGAAGGGGAACATGGGTTTTTCCACGGGTTTTCCAGCCCAAGGGCCACCGATTTCGCGCCGCTTGTCGAAGACTTGGGCCTGCGCTGGGAGGCCGAGCGCTTGGCCTTTAAACCCTTTGCTTGCGGCACCATGACCCAGCCTTTTGTCGATTGCGCCATCGCTTTGGCGCGCCAAGGCATCCGCGCCGAGGATGTTGTGTCGATCTCTTGCGACGTGGGCGAAGGCACAGTCCATCGCCTTTGGGCCCCTTTGGCGCAAAAACAAGCGCCGCCGACGCCCTATGCGGCCAAGTTCAGCGGGCCCTATTGCATTGCAGCGGGCTGGGTGTTTGGCGATGCGGGGCTGGCCCAGTTTACCAAGGCCGCATTGGACGATGCGCGCGTGCAGGAATTAGCGGGCAAAATCACCTATAAAGTCGATCCGCACAACGAATACCCTGCCAATTATACAGGCCATATCGCCGCCACCTTGCGAGATGGCACGATCCAAGAAATGCGCGTCGGCTGTTTGCGCGGCGGGGCCAAAGACCCTCTCACGCGCGAAGCCCTCTTGGCCAAATGCCGCGCCAATTTGCTCTTTGCCGGGCGCGCGCCCGAGGGGGCGGATCGGCTGGCACGGTTTGGCGATGATGTGATGGCGGGGCGCGGCACCGTTGATGTCAAAAGTTTGAACCTGTGATCAGCGAAGTTGATCTTTTGGCTGGCAATCTAAGCCCTGCACTTGCTTTGGTTGCGATGGTTGTGTGTTTCTTGGCCGGAATGTTGGGGGGGCTTTCGGGCTATGGCGCGGGGCTTTTGGTGACGATGTTCATCGCGCCCATCATTGGCCCGGGGGCGCTGATACCTGTGATCTCGGTGCTGATGCTGATCAACAATGGCAGTCGCGTGTGGTTTTACCGCCATGCGATGGACCTGCGCATTGTGGCAAAAATCGTCGCGGTCGCCCTGCCCATGGCATGGATGGGCGCACATGTTTATGTGCGGCTGGATTCGGCGGTCATTCAAACCATATTGGGCGCGGTGCTGATCTTGTCCGTGCCGCTGCGCCGTTGGATCGACCGCGCGCAGATCACGCCTGGGCCTCTTGGCGTTTACGGCATTGGCGCAGCCTTTGGATTTTTGTCATCGCTCATTGTGGGGGCTGGCATGTTGATTGTCCCCATGCTGATGGGAATTGGTTTTGCAGGGCCTGCGCTGCTTGCGACGGATGCGGCCATCGCCGTGGCGGTGAACCTGTTCAAAGCGCTGGTTTTTGGCGCGATGGATGCGCTGACCCTGCCCTATTTTGTGCTGGGTTTGGTGCTGGGGCTATGCACGGTGCCCGGCACCGCCTGCGCGGCATGGATCGTGCGGCGCACGAGTTTGCGCCTGCACAACCTTTTGATCGAGGCGCTGATTTTATTGGGCGGCGCCCTGATGGTGCTGGGGGTGATTTAGCGGTCTTTGGGGTTTTTTCGGCTATAGCCCATGAACCGCGCGGCCAAAGGCGCGCCCGTAATCACCAGCACCATCCGCGTGAGATGATGCAAAATCACATAGCCCAAATCCGCCCCCACGATAATGGCAAGCACGGTCATTTCTGCTTGTCCTGCGGGGGCAAAGGCCAAAAAGGCGTCTACCGGGTCGGCCAAGCCTGTCAAGACGACAGCCTCTACAAAAATAGCTGTGATCAGCGCCAGCACAAGGACAAAGGCCACCCCCAGCGCAACAGTGCTTTGCAATTCACGCCGTGTAATGCCCACATAATGCACCCCGACCGACATGCCGATAAACACTTGGGCCAGCAAGATCAGCTCGGCGGGCGGGCGCATATGGATGAAATCACCAAGCGACAACGCGGCCGTCACCATCATTGGCCCCAAAATCGTCGCGCCAAAGAGGCCAATTTTTTCTCCTCCCAGCCAGCCCAATAGGGCGGCGCCCAGCATAAAAGCCAGCTCTGTTATCGGCACCTCCATCAAAGGTGCCCCCATCGGCGCGGTAAGCTGCGCGCCGTAGATTCTGGTCAAAATGGGCGGTGCAAGGGTGACAATCAACAAAACCCGCGTGGCGTGAATCAAAGACAGACGGCGCATATCGGCCCCCGCTTCTTGGCCAAACACAACCATATCTTGCAACCCACCGGGCATCGCCGCATACCATGCCGTCACCGGGTCTAGCCCCGCGCGGCGGAACAGCGGCACGCCCACAAGGGCAATTGACATGATGAAAAGCGGAATCAGCGCAACGGAAAGTGCCATCGCGGGCAATTGGCCAACCAGCGCGGGCGTCACCGAAGCCCCCACGGCGACACCCAAAATCGTGCGCATGCCTTTGCCCAGTCGGCCCATGCCTTGCAGCTTTGCCCCCGCCAAGGCTGCCAGCAAACAGGCGGCCATCGGGCCAAACAAAAACGGCAAGGGCAGTCCCGCTGCCCAAAACACGCCCACCCCCGCCCCGGCCAAAGCCAAAGTCAGCCCCCGCGCTGCAAGTTCTCGGTCTTGCCAGCGCGTCATTATTGACCGCCGCCGATGGGGGCAGGTTTGCCCGCTTCGGCCAACAAAGCGGCCATGCGAAAAAATCCATGGACCATTTTTGAATAGGGCATCAAAATGAACAGCGTGAATACTGTGGCCAAATGCAGCGCAAGAAGCGGGCCCACCAGATCGGTGCCCGTCGCAGCAAACAGCAAAAGCCCCGTCAAGCCGACCGCGCCCAGCAGCGCGCTAAAGGCCATCTCGCCGCCCCAAACCCGCACAGCCCCCAGCGCCGGATCCGCACGCAGCTTCAACGTCATCAGCCAAATCGCCCCCAAAACCATCATCACCCCCCCAGGAATGCCCAGAAGTTTTGGCAAAGAGATCAACCCATAGGGCGCCGGCATGTTCAGCGCATAATGCATCACCGTGGCCGATGAGGTCGAGGCAAAGCACAGCAAAAATCCCCACATCACCGCCTGATGCGCCCAGCGGCGGCTATTGGAATAGCGGTCACCCGCCTCAAAGTTGCAACCTTGGCCCTGCCCTCCCGACAGGTTACGCAGCGCAGCCGCCTGCTCAATGGCCGCCCTCAGATGCGAAGCCCGTAGCCAGCCGCCGCCCACTTCGGCCCAATAGCGGCGCAGGCCAAGGGCGATAATCGCCAAAGGGGCCAAAAAGGCGGGCACAAAAATAGCCACCATGGCCCCATGCCCAAGATAGGCATAAAAGCCCTGCCCCGACAGGGGGCGAAATTGCGCCATCAGGGCGAAAAACAACGCAAGCGTCACCACCAAAAGACCGGCAATCGCCAGCCCGTCCTGCTGAAAACGGCGGGCAAAAGCTTGGGGGGCGATCAGACGCTCCCAACTGTCTTGACGCACCTCAGCCAGGGCCGCGGGCAGGTTCAAGGCAAATTCATGCGGTTCGGTATATTGACAGGCATAATAGCAGCCGCGGCAATTATGACATAAATTGGCCAATTGGGTGATATCGCCATCAGCAAAGGCTTTTTGCCGCGTGATGGCGGGGAAAACGGAACAATATCCCTCGCAATAGCGGCAGGCGTTGCAAATTTCTATTTGCCGCCGCGCTTCGGCATGCAATCCAAGGGGAATGGATGAATCATGCGACATAGGCGGCGGCCTCCTGACCTGCAATACGTCCAAAAACGGTGCCAATGGTCATGCCAAAGCCCGCCAAGTAACCTTGTCCTAAGATAGACCCTGCCATGATTTCACCTGCAGCCCAAACGTTCCGCAAGGGCCCATCTTCGGCTTGAACCTGCGCGCGTTCGGTAACTTTTAGGCCCAGATAGGTAAAGGTCACGCCTGGGCGCAACTGATAGCCGTAAAAGGGTGGCGTATCTATGGGACGGGCCCAATTTGTTTTGGGCAAATTCAACCCTTTGGTGCGTAAACCGTCAAGCTGTGTGGGATGAAAATCGCCCTCGCTGCAGGCCGCGTTGAAACCCTCGACCGTCTGGGCCAGCGCCGCCCCATCGATGCCCAGCAAATTACCCAATTCATCCAACGTATCGGCGCACACGGGGGCAAACACCGATGGCATGAACAAATCTATCGCCTTGCTGTCGATGATCGAATAGGCAACTTGCTCTGGCTGGGCGGCGACAAGTCGGCCCCAAATCGCATAGCGCTTTGGCCAGACATCTTCGCCCTCATCGTAAAAGCGTTGGCCATCGCGGTTGACCACCACCGAAAAGGGCACACAGTCTAGCCGGGTGACGATACCGCCGTCAAACTTGGGCGCGCGCCCGTCAATCGCCACAGCATGGCATTGGGTGGGATCACCCACTGTTTGCGCGCCTTGGTCCAACATATCACGCAGCACAACGCCCCTGTTGTACTTCGTGCCACGAATAAGGAAATTCTTTGCCGCAGGCCCCCAAGCGCGGGCCAGCCAATCCAAATCGGCCTGAAAGCCGCCCGAAGCCAAGACAAAGGCGCGCGCCCGCAGGCGAACGGGGGCCCCGGCTATCGTGGCGTCCAGATGGGTGATTCTGTCGCCATCGCGGTGCAGGTGCAGCACTTCTGCCTCATAGGCAATCGCGCAGCCCAAATCTGCGGCACGGTTGTAATAGGCATTGACCAGCGCTTTACCGCCGCCCAGAAAAAAAGCATTGGTGCGCGATAAAGACAGCGTCCCCGAGAGCGATGGTTGAAACCGCACCCCTTGCGACAGCATCCACGGCAGGCATTCTTCGGATTGGCGAATGACCATGCGTGCCAAATGCTCGTCGGTTTGGCCTTTTGTGACCAGCATCAAATCGTCAAAATATTCATCCTCTT
>CAXNIF010000105.1:0-6039 GCA_964202345.1 Cypionkella sp. | reverse complement strand
CACCGATCCCGAAGGGAAAATCGGCGAATTGGTGCAGGTGCGCATTACAGATTCCGTAACAAATTCGCTAAAAGGGCAGCGCATCAGCGCCGCCGCGCCGCCATAATCTGCCGCCGATTGCGGGCAAAGCTTTGCCCGCAATACCCGCGCGCCGCCCCGATTTTCGCAGTGCCTTGCTTGACCCGCGCGCTGGGGTTTCTTGTCTTGGGTCGCACAACATTTTGGCCAATTTCCATTTTGTCATCAAAATATAGCAAATCCCCTGAAATAGTTCTTGCCAGAAGGGGCCGGCAGACGCAGAGTTTACCCATCGGCCCCAGCAATCAAAGGAGACGCACTTGGGCATCAGCGCGCTGACCCCCCCGAAAGCCCCAGAGGATCTTGTGGAAACGCTCCTCGAATTTCCTGACAACCGCGTTCTGATCAGCCTGTGCGGCGAGTTTGACCGCAATTTGGCACAAATTGAACACCAAGTTGGCGTTCATATCCTAAGACGGGGCAATCGTTTGGCGGTCATTGGCGACAAAGATGCGCGAGAGCGGGCGTCAGCCGTGCTGCGCGGCCTTTACGCGCGCATTGAATCGGGGCGCGAGGTGCAGGCGGGCGATATCGACGCGGCCTTGCGCATGGGCACCCCGTTGCCCGATGTTTTGCAAGCTGATGGCGGCGAGCAAATCGATATGTTCCATCCCAGCGGGCTGGGCGGCGGCATCGAATTGCGCACCCGCCGCAAATCGGTGGAACCGCGCACTGAAGCGCAAAAAACCTATGTGAAAAATTTGTTTTCTAACGAACTGGGCTTTGGGATTGGCCCTGCTGGCACGGGCAAGACCTATCTTGCCGTGGCCGTGGGCGTGACGATGCTGATCACGGGCGGAGTCGAGAAAATTATCCTCTCGCGCCCTGCCGTCGAAGCGGGCGAGCGGCTGGGCTTTTTGCCCGGTGATATGAAAGAAAAAATCGACCCCTATATGCAGCCGCTTTATGACGCGCTCAACGACTTTTTGCCGCAAAAGCAATTGGCCAAGTTGATGGAAGAAAAGCGGATCGAAATCGCGCCCTTGGCCTTTATGCGCGGGCGCACCCTATCAAATGCTTTTGTGGTGCTGGACGAGGCGCAAAATGCGACCGCAATGCAAATGAAAATGTTTCTCACCCGTCTGGGCCAGGGCAGCCGTATGGTCATCACCGGCGATCGCAGCCAAGTTGATTTACCGCGCGGTGTGCCCTCTGGTCTGGCCGAGGCCGAGCGCATTTTGGCAGGGGTGAAAGGCGTGAGCTTTAATTATTTCACCTCTAAAGATGTGGTGCGCCACCCCTTGGTCGCCCGCATTATTGAGGCCTATGAAAGCGACGAGGCAAAAGCCAGTTGAGCGCGCCCCAGCTTTGCGCTATGGGGCCGCATGGATGAATTTCTAGACGTGATCTGCGAAGATCCGCGCTGGCAAGAGGCGCGGCTAGAGGATGTGGCCTTGTCGGCTGTGATCGCGACTTTCGATGAATTGGGTCTGGCACCAAAAGGGTTTTCTTTGTGCATCATGGGCTGCGATGATGCCCGCATTGCCAGCCTAAACGGCCAATTTCGCGGCAAGGGCGCACCAACCAATGTGCTGAGCTGGCCCTCACAAGAACGCGGCGCGGCACTGGCTGGGGCGCATCCCGCCCCCCCCGTGGCAGGGCCCGCCGATGATCCGACCCATTTGGGCGATATCGCCTTGGCTTATGATACCTGCATGGCCGAGGCCGATGCGGCACAAAAGCCACCCTTTGCGCATATCACGCATTTGATTGTGCACGGGGTTTTGCATCTGCTGGGCTATGACCATATAAGGGATGCAGATGGCGATGTGATGGAGGCACTTGAGACGCGCATTTTGGCGCGGCTTGAACTGCCTGACCCTTATGGGGGTCTGCAATGACTTGGCCGCAAACAGTTTGGAAAAGGACAGATGGGCAGTAGTGACGAGATGGGCGGCGACGCCGCCGAAGAAGGTTCAAGTAGCACCGCGCAGGGGCGCGGATTTTTCGGCCGCATTTTTCATGCGGTGTCACCAAACAAGGGCGATCAAAATCGTGCCAGCGGTCAATCGAAAAATACAGCTTCTTCCGTATCAGCCATGGCGCAACTGGGCCTAAGCAACCTACGCCGCCTTAGGGTGGATGATGTCTCGATTCCTAAGGCTGATATTTCCGCAATTGCCATTGATACCGACAAAGATGCACTTGTCGAAGCCTTTCGCGAAAGCGGTTTTTCCCGATTGCCGGTCTATAAGGGCACGCTGGATCATCCCCAAGGGCTGATTTTGCTCAAGGACCTTGCGTTACAATACGGCTTTGGCACGGGTGGGCGCTTTAATTTGAAAAAGCTGCTGCGCCCGGTGCTTTATGCCCCCCCGTCCATGCCTGCCGCTGTTTTGTTGCAAAAAATGCAACGCGACCGCGTGCATATGGCCTTGGTGATTGACGAATATGGCGGGGTGGACGGTTTGGTGACGATTGAAGACCTGATCGAAACCGTCATCGGCGAGATTGAAGACGAGCATGACGAAGAAGAAGGCGCATTGTGGAAAATGGAAAAAGAGGGGGTTTATAGCGCCCAATCCACTGCGCCTTTGGAAGAGTTCGAATCTGCCATCGGCATGACCTTGCGCTCGGGCGAGGATGACGATGACATCGATACTTTGGGCGGCTTGGTGTTTTTGCGCGTGGGGCGGGTTCCGGCACGGGGCGAAATCGTCCCCCATGAAAGCGGCATTGAATTCGAGGTTATTGACGCTGATCCGCGCCGAATCAAGCGTTTGCGCGTGCGCATGCCCGGCTATGCGGCAGAGAAGAAGATTGAAAAACCTGCTGACTTGGCCAGTATTGGGGCCAAATGATGGCAGCCGCGCCATTCGCCGCGCGTCACCTACGATTGGCAGTCACGACCTTTTTGCTTGGCGTGGTTGCCGCAACGGGGCAGGCACCTTTTGGTCTTTGGTATTTGACCTTACCCGCGCTGGCGGGGCTATTTGCTCTTCTTTCCGCGCAAAACCGGCAAAAGGGCGGACGGGCAGTGGTGCTGGCATGGATGGGCGGGGCGGGATATTTCTGCGCCGCTTTGTCATGGATCATCTCACCGTTTTTGGTGGATGCGCAAAGTCATGGCTGGATGGCTCCCTTCGCTTTGGTGCTGATGGGTTTTGGACTTGCGCTGTTTTGGGCGGCGGCGGCCTGGATCGGGCTGCGCGCGAGGCGGCCCTTGCTTGGACTTGCCGTGGCGCTGGCGGGGGCGGAACTTGCGCGCGGCTATGTGCTGACAGGGTTTCCCTGGGCAATTTTGGGCCATATCTGGATCGACACCCCTATCGGGCAACTTGCGGCCATGGTCGGGGCCAATGGCCTGTCGTTTTTTACGGCTGTGCTGGCCGCTGCCTTGGCGGGTGGGGCGATTTGGGGCCGATTGGCGGCCCTGCTCGCTTTGGCAGGGGCATGGGCAGTGGGCCTGTGGATATTGGCCCAGCCGATGCCCGCCGATACTGGTATTTCTTTGCGGCTGGTTCAGCCCAATGCAGAGCAGTCCCTAAAATGGGACGCAGATAAGGCGCAAGAATTTTACAGCCGCCTGACCCGCGCCACTGCGGCCTTGCCGCGCCCAGATTTTGTTATCTGGCCGGAAACCGCCCTGCCCTATGTGCAAGAATATAACCCTGATATCACGGCCGATATGGCGCGCGCGGCGGGCGGTGCGACCTTGATTTATGGCCGCCAGCGGATTGAAGGGGATCGTGGGTTTAACAGCCTTTCAGTCCTTGGGCCAAATGGCAGGGAAATCGCGCGATATGACAAACACCATCTGGTTCCCTTTGGCGAGTATATTCCCTTTGGTGATCTGGCCTATGACTGGTTTGGCCTTTCGGCCTTTGCCGCGCAAACGGGCAATGGCTATTCGCCCGGCACGGGGCCGATGGTGATCGATTTGGGCCCAAAGGCGGGAAAAATGCTGCCGCTGATCTGTTATGAGGCGGTATTTCCCCAAGATTTGCGCGCCGGCACCCGCCCCGATTGGCTGTTGCATATCACCAATGACGCCTGGTTTGGCACGCTGACGGGCCCGTTTCAGCACGCCGCGCAATCGCGGCTGCGCGCTATCGAGCAGGGCCTGCCCATGGTGCGGGTGGCCAACACCGGGGTGACCGCCATCTTTGATGCGCGCGGGCGTCTGCGCGCGTCCATACCCTTTGGGGTCGAGTCCCATTTGGACAGCCTTTTGCCCGCGCCTTTGCCGATACCCCCCTATGCCAGTCTTGGCGAATGGCCCGTGCTGGTTTTGCTGATCGGGGGCTTTGCTGCCGCCTTCGCCGCGCGTCAACGCCGCAGCCGCCCGTATTGACCAAAGCGTTCGTTTCGAATAGCGGGATGCATCTGGCACAACGGCTTCCTGACGTGCGCAGCGTATTTATTGGAGCAAGACCTCATGAGCAGACAAGATTACATATTCACTTCGGAATCTGTTTCCGAAGGTCATCCCGACAAATTATGCGACCGCATTTCAGATTCTGTGCTGGACGCCTTCCTATCCGCCGAGTCAAACGCGCGCGTTGCCTGCGAGACCTTTGCCACCACCAACCGCGTGGTTGTGGGCGGTGAAGTGGGGCTTTCCACCAAAGAAGCCACCAAAGAGATGGTCGCCCGCGTTGAGGCGATTGTGCGCGATTGCGTGCGTGACATCGGCTATGAACAGAAAAAGTTTCACTGGAAAAAAATCAAGGTTCACAATTACTTGCACGAACAGTCGGCCCATATCGCGCAAGGGGTAGATCGGGACGGCGCGGGCGATCAGGGGATCATGTTTGGCTATGCCTGCCGCGAAACACCCGAATTGATGCCCGCCCCCATTCAATACGCCCATGCCATTTTGCGCCGCCTTGCCGAAATGCGCAAATCAGGTGCAGAGCCGACCCTTGGGCCAGATGCGAAAAGCCAGCTTTCGCTGCGCTATGTGGATGGCAAGCCTGTCGAAGTGACGTCCATCGTTTTGTCCACGCAGCACACGTCCAAGCGGCAGACATCAAAAGTGATTCGCGGTATTGTCGAACCCTATATCCGCGAAATTTTGCCCGCAGGCTGGATCACCAAGAAAACCGAATGGCATGTGAACCCAACGGGCACCTTTGTGATTGGCGGGCCTGATGGCGATGCGGGCCTGACGGGGCGCAAAATCATTGTGGACACCTACGGCGGTGCGGCCCCGCACGGCGGCGGCGCGTTTTCGGGCAAGGATCCAACCAAGGTTGACCGCTCGGCGGCCTATGCCGCGCGCTATCTGGCCAAGAATGTCGTGGCGGCCGGCCTTGCCGATCGCTGCACGATCCAGATTTCCTATGCGATTGGCGTGGCCAAACCGCTGTCGATTTATGTGGACACCCATGGCACGGGCCAAGTGGCTGATGCGGCGATAGAAGGGGCGATTGCGCAGGCGATGGACCTAACCCCGCGCGGCATTCGCACCCATTTGGGCCTGACCAAAGCCATTTACGCCCGCACCAGCAGCTATGGCCACTTTGGCCGCGCGCCCGAGGCGGATGGCGGCTTTAGCTGGGAGCGGACCGATTTGATCGAGGCGATCAAAAAGGCAGTTTGATCTTTGGCCACATGACCACAAAAGGCGGGGGCAACCCCGCCTTTTTTCATGGGGCGTTGACAGCGCCCCCCGATCCCTCCTAAAGCCGCGCGCATGACACAATCCCCCTTCCCCACCCCCGAGCGCCGCAATTTCTATGGCCGTATTCGCGGCAAAACCCTGCGCGCGTCCCAAAAGGATTATCTGGCGCAGGATTTGGACGCGCTGACGCTGCAGGGCGTTGTGCGCGAGGACAACCCTGCGCGCGGGCTGGTTGATCTGTCCCGCTTTCAGGGCCGACCTTTGTGGCTAGAGGTCGGCTTTGGCGGGGGCGAGCATTTGGTGCATATGGCCGCCACCTATCCCGATGTGGGGATTATCGGCTGCGAGCCCTTTGTGAACGGCATCGCCATGCTGCTGGGCCGCGTGCGCCAGCA
>CAXNIF010000104.1:0-6065 GCA_964202345.1 Cypionkella sp. | reverse complement strand
CGATCAGCCTGTTGATCCCCTGCCACCGGGTTTTGCGGGCCAATGGCGCGCTGGGTGGCTATCATTGGGGCCTGCCGCTGAAACGGGCGATCTTGGGCTGGGAATCGGCGCGCCTTGATGCGCAGGAAACCGCTAATCCGCGCAAAAGCGCTGGCTGAACGGGGCCGGCGCGCTATACTGCGCGGGCGCGGGGCGCTCGGCCCCTCCACGAACAATAAAACCGCCAAATGAATGAGGCAGTCCATGAATAGAAAATCCGCAATTGTCGTCACCTTGGCATCTTCGATGCTGTTGACCGCCTGTGTCAGCCCAAGTTCAGAACCCGCCAACGGCCAATCCCGCATGGTCAATGGGGCCATCATCGGTGGGATGCTCGGCGCCTTTGCTGGCAGCACCAGCAAGGACGATCGCCTTAAGAATGCCGCCATCGCGGGGGCCTTTGGCGCCGCTGTTGGCGCCGCGGTCGGCGCCACGCTGGACCAGCAGGCCGCTGATCTGCGCCAATCCATTGGCAGTGCCGATGTTTCGGTGACCAATATGGGCAATTATCTGGTCGTCAATATGCCCCAAGACGTGCTCTTTGCCACGGGCAGCGCCGCCTTGCGGCCTGACCTTGCCAATGATTTGCGGGCCGTGGCGCGCAATTTGATCCAATACCCCGCCAGCCGTATCGAAGTGATCGGCCACACCGACAACACCGGCAGCGCCGCGCTGAACCAAGACCTCTCGCAGCGGCGGGCAGGCTCTGTGGCATCGGTGCTCATTGGCAATGGCGTTCCCGCTGGGCGCATTGTGGCCTTTGGACGCGGCGAAGACGCCCCCGTGGCCAGCAACCTGACCGATGCAGGGCGCGCCCAAAATCGCCGTGTCGAAATCATCATTCGCCCCACGGTCTAGGGTCTTAGCAATCGCAAAAAGACAAAAAGGCCCAAGGTTTCCCTTGGGCCTTTTTTATAGATATCAACAGATTAGTGAAATTTGGCTTCCACAGCCGCAATCGCCGCATCAATCGATTTGCTGGCGCTGGCAGCAGTGCTTTGTTTGGCCAACACGTCACGCGCCGCCGCGACAGCCACAGCAATGGCCTGGTTGCGCACCTGGGTGATGGCCGCCGCTTCAGCCGAGGCGATTTGATCGCTGGCCGCCGCCAAACGGCGCGCAATAGATGCCTCCAGATCAGCCTTGGCAAGCACCGCCGCTTGCTGGGCCTCGTCTTTTGCCACCGCAATAATCCGCGCCGATTGCTCGGCCACTTCTTTTTGCTTTTTCTCATAGCTCGCCAGCAGCGTTCTGGCCTCTTCACGCAGCGCCCGCGCTTCGTTCAGATCGGCCTGAATTTGCAAAGCCCGCTTGTCCAGCATCGCGCCAACCATGGCGGGAACTTTTTTCCATAGCAAAATGCCGACAAAAATCAAAAAGGCGATCAGCACCACGAAGTTGCTATTGCGCAGCGAAAAGAACGGCCCCGATGCCGCAAAGGCTGGGCTGGCCATCACCGACAAGATCAGGATAGAAAAACGCATCATCTCACTATCCTTTCATGCGTGCAGCAACCGCTGCTGTCACCGCCGCTGCATCCGCAGACCCGCCCAAAGCGCCCACCAATTCCGCGGCCGTATCTTTGGCCACAATCTCGATAGCCGCCACAGCGCCCGATTTGATCTCGTCAATGCGGGCCACCGATTCGGCGGATTTCTTTGCGATTTTGGCATCGGCCTTGGCGATTTCTTTGGCCAAAATGGCCTGATTTTCGGCCTTATTGGCGGCGATAATCTTGGCCGCCTCTGCCCGCGCCGTAGCCAGGGCTTCATCATAGGCTTTTTCGGCCTCGGTTGCCTTTTGCTTGAACTCTTCTGCCGCAGATAAATCTGCGGTGATTGTGCCTTTGCGATTGGCCATTGTGCTGCCAATGCGCGGCAGGGCCACGCGCGACAAGATCAGATAGATCAGCGTCAGCGTGACCAGCAACCAAAAAATTTGGTTGGGAAATGTCGAGAAGTCAAGCTGCGGCATGCCGGCTTTTGCGACTTCTTGGGTTGGTGTCGTGCTCATTGCGTCCTCCGCCAGCTACTTCCGTCATGCAAGGGGGCGCGGAACACGCCCCCCGGGCAATTTCGAAGACAGGCAGAATTAGGCTGCGAACATCAATAGCAAAGCGACGAGGAATGCGAAAATCCCCAAAGCTTCGGCAAAGGCCAAACCAATGAACAACGTCGCGGTCTGCGAGCCTGCGGCCGAGGGGTTGCGCAAGGCGCCTGCCAAGAAGTTGGCCGCAATATTGCCAACGCCAACGGCGGCAATGCCCGAGCCAATGGCGGCAAGACCTGCGCCGAAGAATTTGCCAAGTGCTGCTGCTGCTTCTAGTTCCATGATCGTCTCCTTAACGGTTATAGGTGTTGTTGCGCTAACTTAGTGGCCACCGGGATGCAGCGCATCCTTTAGGTAAACACAGGTCAGAATGGTGAAAACATAGGCTTGGATCAGGGCCACCAACACTTCCAAAGCGTAGATGGCCACAATCGCCAGAATGGACAAAGGCGTGACAATCACCCCAAAGCCCGAAATCAAAATCAGCGGTGCAAAGGCGGCAAACACCTTTAGAACCGCGTGGCCCGCCATGACATTGCCCGCCAAACGGATCGAATGGCTGACAGGGCGCACAAAGTAAGACACAATTTCAATCACCGCGATGATGGGGCGCAAAAACAGAGGCGCGTCTTTCATCCAGAACATGCCCAAAAAGCCAAAGCCGTGATTGACAAGGCCCAGCAGCGTGATGCCGATAAACACCCCAAAACCCATCACAGCCGTGACCGCGATATGCGAAGTCGGCGTGAACGAGCCCGGGATTAGACCCAAAAAGTTCGATAAAAGAATGAACAAAAACAGGGTCATCACATAGGGGAAATATTTCACCCCATCGTGACCCGTCACTTCTTCGATCATGTTATACACAAAGCCATAGCCAAGTTCGCCCACCGACTGCAACCGCGAGGGCACCAAGGCGCGGCGGCGCGAGCCATAAACAAAAATGGCCATCACCACCAAAACCGCAATCGCCATCCACAATGTCGCATTCGTCACTGTGTACCATTCCACAGCGCCATCGCCGAACAAGGGCTTGATTTCGAATTGTTCCAGTGGCTTGAACACCAAACCACCTTCGCTTTTTGCACCTTCAGCCACGATCGTCTTCCTCTTTTTCGCGAAGGGCTTGGCCCATCGCTGCCGTCTGTTGCGCCGCGGCGCGATCTTGCATCTCGCGGGCAGATTGCAGCATCGTTTTCACCCCCGCTGCCAGCCCCGCAAATATAAACAGCACAAGAAAAATCGGCATCGTCCCAAACAGGGTATCAAGACCGTATCCAATGCCAAAGCCGATCAGAAGACCGGCCACCAATTCAATCACCATCCGCCAGGCCAATTGGGCATTATGATGCCCTGAATCGGTTGCCTTGCGCGGCCCTTCAACAGCAGCTTTTGCAGCGGCAATACGCGCATCCAGCGCCTTTAGCCGTTCTGCATCAGCCTGGTCTGCCATAGGGTGGCAATCTCCTTTGTTGGGGGGTGTGTATCGGGCAGGCGGCAAGCTGTCAAGCAGCGCGATTTATAGATAACCACTTGAAATATATGTATTAAATAGTATTCGCTTAGGCTGGCTTTGGGGAATCGGCCTTGGGCTGGGGGATTTTGTTATTCAACCAAATGGTTGACGATCCCGCCGCAGCTTGCATAGTGCGATGATGGACAATCAGCTTGACCTTATCTTTGCGGCGCTGGCCGATCCGACGCGCCGCGAAATTTTGGCGATGCTGCTGGAAGATGACATGGCCGTTACCGATGTGGCCGCGCCCTTTGCCATGTCGCTGGCCGCGATTTCCAAACATTTGGGTATTTTGGCACAGGCGGGGCTGATTGCGCGCGAAAGGCGCGGGCGGGTGATTTGGTGCAAGCTAGAGCCAGACAGCCTGCGCGCCGCCTTTGTCTGGATGCAAGGATTTGGCCAGATCACGCTGATGGATCTAGAGGCGTTTGAACTGTTCTTGGACAGCGCCGATCCGCAAGACTGATCCGCCCCGCAAGCGCCCTGTCAAAAATCAACGGTGACATTGGGCAGGTTTAACTCTTTCATCACATCGCGCAGCTCTTGCCGCGCAGCGATGTTGGATAGGTTCAATATATCGACGCCTGAATGTTTCAAATCCAACAAGGTCAGCCCGCGCGGGAAAAGCTCGCGGAAAATCACCCTTTCGGAAAAGCCCGCAGCAATGCGAAAACCGATACGTTTGGACAAATCCACCAAAGCTTCGCCAACTTTGCGCTTATTGTGCATTTGCTGGGCGCCCAACCGATTGCGCAGCACGATCCAATCCATCGGGGGATGCCCCGCCTTCGCCCGCAACTGCCGCGCGTTCCATACCATTTCCGCATAGATGGAAGGGCCAATAACCGCCCCCGTCTGCGCGTTCAACCGCGCCAAAAGGTCAAAGTCAACAAAGCTGTCATTCATGGGTGTGATCAGCGTATCGGCCAGCGAATGGGCCATTTGCGACAGGCGCGTATGGCTTCCCGGGCAATCGATCACGATGAATTCAGAGGTTTTGCGCAATTCCTCTAAACAGGCCCCAAGGCGCATATCAAACAGGTTTTCCCCGGCGGGCAGGCTGGCGGGGTCTATCTCGGGCAAAGGCACATAGGTTGGGCTAGGCAAGTTCAGCCGTTGGTTCGCCACATAGGTTTCGCGGTTTTCAATATAGCGCGCAAAAGAACGTTGGCGCAGGTCTAAATCCATCGCCCCCACGCGCTTGCCCATCCGCACCAGCGCCGTGGCCACATGCATGGCGGTGGTCGATTTGCCCGACCCGCCCTTTTCGTTGCCAACCACAATGATATGGGCCATAAGCTGCGTCCCCTGCGTCCTTTTCCTTTGCTATAAGGCCACAATTGGGCATAGGAAAGCGCAAATTCGGCGCGCGCGCGCCAATGAAAAAGGGCGCACCCTGCGGCGCGCCCTGATCTGTCGTGCAGTGGGTGAATCAGAACCCCAAACCGGCGTATTTGTTCTTGAACTTGGACACACGGCCGCCCGTGTCCATAAGCTTGGCATTGCCGCCCGTCCATGCGGGATGCGCCAATGGGTCAATATCCAGCGCCATTTGGTCGCCCTCTTTGCCCCAAGTGGTTTTGGTTTTGAACACGCTGCCGTCCGTCATTTTGACGTCGATAAAGTGATAATCGGGATGTGTATCTGCTTTCATGGCCCGCGCTCCTATTCTTCCATCGCTTTGTAATTGGTGTCTTCGACGATACGGGCCGATTTACCGCGACGATCGCGCAGGTAATACAGCTTGGCGCGGCGAACGCGGCCACGGCGCACCACTTCGATGGTGGCGATATTGGTCGAATATAGGGGGAACACACGCTCCACACCTTCGCCGAACGAAATTTTGCGCACGGTGAAGGATGCCGCAATGGTAGCCCCACCCTTGCGGGCAATCACAACGCCTTCATAGTTTTGCACGCGAGAGCGGGTGCCCTCGGTCACTTTGTAACCGACGCGCACGGTGTCCCCAGCCTTGAAATCTGGGATGGTCTTGTTCAAAGCCGCAATTTGTTCGGCTTCCAGTTGGGCGATTAAGTTCATCGCATGTCCTTTTTGCAGCGGGGTTATCCCCGACATAATGCCGCGCCAGAGCTTGGGTCTTTGATCGGATCGCGGATTACCCGCTCCGCCCCAGATAACGGCAGCTTCTTGATGACTGACCCGCTGGCCGCCACCCTGCCAAAGCAACAGGGCCAAGCCATACAGAATCAGGCCCGTGGGCAAAGCCCCAGACTGGGGCGGATATAGGGGAAAGCGGGGGTGGGGGTCAAGGGGGGGCTAGCTAAGAAGCTCCTTCATTGCCTTGATCTTGCGTTCAAGGATTTCCAATCCTTCAAGGTTCAAATGAGCGCTAATGGAAACCAAGCTATTATCATCAATACGCCAGTTTATCTTGTTGATGTTTTCATCTTTAGAATCGGCGCTTGAACTTAGCGTTGCCTTACCATCGCCTTCTGACTGC
>CAXNIF010000103.1:0-6133 GCA_964202345.1 Cypionkella sp. | reverse complement strand
CAGGCGCGCGTCGCAATACGGATTGGATTCATCCACGCGCCGCCCCACAGCCGAGACGATTTTGTCGATGATGCGCAGCAAATGGCGATCGTCCTTGAAGGTGACATCCGACAGCGTCAATCTGCCGCCCCGCTCGATAAAGACGCGGTTCGGGCCATTGACCAAAATATCAGACACCGTGTCATCGCGCAGCAAAGATTCCAGCGGCCCCAGACCCATGACTTCGTCATAAAGGTCTTGGATCATGGTCTGGCGTTCATCTTTGGCCAGCGAGATCGACATTTCCTCCAGCGCTTCGGCGGAAATGTCGCTGATCTCGGCCTTTAGATTGGCTTCGCTGGCCTGATCCAGCGCCGCCAAATTCAAATTGTCCAAAAGGCGCTGGTGCAATTCTTGTTTGATTTGGCCCAGACGTTCTTTGCGCTTTTTCTCTTTGTCGGCGGCGGCAATTTCAACGGGGCTGCGGGCCGCATTATTGACTGTCTGCTGCGCCGCGGCAGAACTTGGCAAGCTGGGCGCGGCATGTTGCGTTGGCTCATCTCGCCGCGCGCTGGCGATGGGCGCGGCAAAGGCTGCCCCCAGTTGCGCGGCCCCCAGTTGCGCGGCCCCCAGTTGCGCCGTGCCCGTCGCCGCGTTTTGCGGCGTCACCCTTGCGGGGCGCGTGGCGGCAACACCTTCTGGCTGTTTGAACCGTGAAAACATGAGATTGCTCTATTTTATCGCGTGAAAATATCTGTCTTGTGCGGCCCCTGCCCAGGGGCGGAGGGTGGTTTGGATCAGCGTTTGGCTTTGACGGGGGCGTTTTGTGCTGTATTCACCTCGATCAAGGATTTCGCCAGTTTTTGAATCTCGCGGCGCAGGGGGTTTTTTGGCGCTGTTTGGGCCAAGGTCATGCCTTGATCGCAAGATTGGGCCACTTGAACCCCGCCGTCAGGCAATTGCAGCTCCATCGAAATATCCAGACTATCGGCCATGCGCTTGACCCGCGCCTTGGCGGCAAGATCGGTAAAGCCTGGCGCGCGGTTCAGGGCAAAGCGCAGCTTTTCATAAGGCAAGCTTTCCGTCTTTAGCGCCCGCAACAGGCGCAGCACATTTTGCGCCGAGCGTAAATCCAGGCCCACAACGGCGAAATAGACATCAGCCTTGGTCAAGACTGTCTCTGTCCAAGAGACGATGGTTGTGGGCATGTCGATGATCACATAATCAAAATTCGCATGGGCCATATCCAAAATATGGGCCACATCGGCTGGGGTGATGATTTCCAGCGGCATCATTTCGGCCGGCGATGTCAGCACATAAAGGCCGTCCTTGGTGGTTTGCATGGCCTCAAGCATCGTTTCGCTGTCCGACAGCGCAGCTTCGGATAGAAAATCCATCACCGCGTCGCGGCGCGGCAAATCAAGATAGGTGGCGGCATTGCCAAATTGAAAGTTAAAATCAATCAGGCAGACGCGCGATTTGCTCTCTGCGCCCAAGAGGGCCATTTCATGCGCAAGGTTCACGGCAAGAGCGCTTGTCCCCACGCCGCCTGCCAGCCCATGCAGGGGCAAGATCACGCCATCGCGATCGCCCTTTGGTTTGAAATTAGGTGAAATGATTTCGGCGCTGTGCAAGGTCGCGGGCGCAGCCATTGCCATTTCTGCGGCCATTTCCGCAGCTTCTTTGGCGGCTAATTTGGCGGCAAAATCATCTTTCAGCCGCGCAATCGACTCGTCCAAGGCGTCATCGGGCAGGGGATAGGGCAAGAAATCATCAACGCCTGCGCGCATAAATTTATGCATGGCCGCTGGGCTGATGGCATCGGAAAGGGCAATCACCGCCAATCCGCGCGCCTTGCCCTGCGCCACGATGGCGCAAATTTGGTCAAGATCGCCCTCATCGGCCATGTTCATCGCCAAGATTAAAAATCGCAGGGCCTCTGAATCTTTGCGCATCAAAAAAGTCGGCGCGTCATCAAAAGGAACATCCCCCCAGCTTTCGCCAAAGGTTTTCTCCATCGCGTCGATCACCATCTCATAATTTTCGATATGGCGCGAAATGGTGCACGCTTCCAAGGCTGAGGGCTGTGTTTCAATAATCGCTACATTCGACATATCGCAAACGTCCTTGCAAAAGCTGGGGTGACATCGGGGGCATAGGCGGGGCCGCGGGCAGAAATTTGGCCGCTATCCCCAAAACGAATTTTCCCCACCCAAAAGGCGCATATTGTTTCAACCATAGCATATATAGGTGCCGAAAAGGGCAGGATTGGGGCCAAAACGGCATCAATCTGCGGCATTTGCCGCCCATATGCGACGGTGTTAATTCTGCGTTCCATTGGACAAAGTTTGCGTCAAGGCTGAGGAAACGGGTTGCCCGCGCGCGGCGCTGTCGCGGTAGTTGTCCATGACCGTGGCGGCATATTGCCCATAAAGCCACATGCCCGCTCGGCTTGGATCATATTTGCCGGGGCCAGTGCCGGCCTGCGCCTGCTGCGTTGCCGCCATAGTGTTCATCATCGTGGCATTGCCAAAATTGCCGGGATCCATATCGCCCGCCTCGCGATACAGGGGGGCAAGGCTACAGCCGGCCAAGGTCAGCACAGCCACAATGGCAAAAGTTGGGGTGGGTTTCATCGCCTTACTCCATCACATAGCCGTATGAGGTGCTGAAATCTTGGCGCGCCACTTCGCCCGCTGGGCCAGATTGGGTGCCTTCGGTGCGACCAAGCAAAAACAACTCTGCCTCTGTTGGAATGCGCACGCGGTCGGTGGGCAAGGCCATTGCCGTGCCCCGCGATGGTGTCACCAAATGCGGCGTCACAATAATGACCAATTCGGTCTGCGCGCGCTGATAGGCGGCGGATCGAAACAAGGCGCCCAAAACAGGAATATCCCCCAGAAAGGGCACTTGCCCCTTCAAATTGCGAAAATCATCTTGCAACAGGCCCGCGATGGCAAAGCTTTCCCCGTCGCGCATTTCAACGGTGGTCGAGGTTTCGCGCTTTTTGAACGAATTGATGGTCAGATCGCCCGTTTTTAGCACATTGGTGGTGTCAATCGACGAGACTGCGGCATCAATCATCAAGTTAATGGTATCCCCATCCAAAACAGTGGGGGTAAAGTTCAATTCAACGCCAAAGGGTTTAAATTCGACGGTGACGACACCATCCTCTTGGGCCACGGGCACGGGATATTCGCCGCCTGCCAAAAACTTGGCCTCTTGCCCAGATAAGGCAGTTAGGTTCGGCTCGGCCAAAGTGCGCGACACGCCTTTGGATTCAAGCGCTTCAAGCAGCACACTGATTTGCAAACTGCCCGCCGCGCCCGTTAATAGCGCGCTGCCTTCGCGGCCTTGCAGGGATGCACCGCTTAATAAGCCGCCGGTCTCGACGCTGGAATCGCCGCGCGTGCCCGAAAGGGCCGATGCAATGGTTTTAGAGGCAGAGCGCTGCATTTCGGCAAAGCGCACTTTCAGCATCACCTGCTGGGTGCCGCCCACGCTCATAAGATTGGAAATCCGCCCCGGCGCATAGCGGTCTGCCAAATCCAGCGCCAAATCTAGCTTGACGGCAGAGCTGACGGTGCCCGACAGCACAATCCCATCATTGGCTGTGCGCACTTCGATCCTTTCATTGGGCAGGATTTGTTTCAGCCGTTCCTTAAACTCGGCAATATCGGGGCTAACTTGCACTTCGATATTGGCGATCAATTTGCCATCGGGCGTGAGCAAGGTCATCGAGGTGCGACCCGGGGTTTTGCCCAAAACATAGACCGATTTATCTGACAGGGTCGAAATATCGGCAATGCCGGGATTGGCGATGGACACTTCGGCAAAGGATGTATCGCTTTCCACCACCACGGCGCGATTCATCGGCACGATCAAAGGTTCTGATGCCGTGCCTTGCATCACCCGCAAAGATTGCGCCAAAGGCTGCCACTGTGCCTGCCACAGCGGGGCTGCGCTTAGGCCGATGACCAGCACGCCCGCGCCGAAAAAATCACGCATCCGCATTTGAACTGCCCTTTCCATTTGCCCTTTGTCAGGTCTTGACCGCCCGCTCAGGTTGTTATTGTGCCGCATTTGTTATTTCTAATCAAGAATCAAAAGCTTAGGGCCTTTTCTTGATCTGCGCTTGCCTGTGGTGTCCCCTGCTTCCCAACAGCTAGGCGGTGAGGCGGGCGCGAACACTTTATGTGGTAGGTTTCGCCGCAAATAAGCCGCATCAATTTGAACAGGGAATTGGAATTTCAACAAGTTCGCCCCCCTTGCGGTTGCGGATGGTGCAGATTTTCTGCCCCAAACTTGAATCAATCATTGTGTCACCAGAGGTTGCAGAAATGCCCAGCAAGCCGTTGCTGTCAATCTCCACGGCCCCGCTGTTTTCCAAATCTTCCAGCCCGACCAAAGAGGTGACAAGTTTCCCCGTGGCTTGCGCTTGGGCAAGGCGGCCCACCTGCTGCGGGGTGACGGCCACGGTAAGAGAGCGCTCGGTGATTGTTCCATCGGAGACCCCCTCAGCGCTTTGGCGGTCAATGGCGATAATCTTCAGCCGATTTTCAATCAGGCGCGTCACTTCGGTATTGGTGCTGCTGGACACACCCGTCCAATACAAATCGACATGATCGCCCACTTGCAGCAAATCCGACACGGCCACATTAATGGCAAAGGCACGCATCCCCGGCTCTAGCGCGCCATTCAGCCCGGCCTGCTGCCCCGGATCGGTGACTTTGACTGCCAAAATCGGCTCATAGGTTTCGATTCTGCGGGTGACATAGCGCGGGATTGACCCATCTTCGGGAAACAAGGCCGCCTTATCGGTAAACACCCCTTCGGGCAGGGCATTCTTGGGCCAAAGAATGGTTTGAACATCTTCGGGTTTTAGCAAGTCGCCATAATCTTTTGGCTTGGCGGCCACGATCACCTCGGTCAAGCCGCCCGTCCGCTCGAGCAAGGTGGCCTGAAAAGCGGCCGCCGCATCTTGTTGGCCCAAATAGGACTTGGCCAGCAAAACAGCGGCCCCCGCCAGCGCAAGGCCAAAGACAAAGACCAAACCAAAAATTGCCCGCATGGCGCTGTTCCTATTCGTGTCGGGGGGGGGAATGTCCTGCCCCAAAAGATAAAGCTCAAAGATTAATATTCATGGCCGAGACGGCGGCGGCTAAACTGTTGATGGCTAAGGTAACAAAGGCAAACATCAAGCCGGACAGAACAATCCATTCCACCGAAACGGCCCCCGCTTCGCTGCGCCAAAACCATAGCGCCGCCGAATTTGGCCGCGCGGCAGGCAACTGTGCCAAAGGCGCAAGAATCAAGGGGCGGGACAATCGCTTTTTGGGCATGATGGCTCTTTTGTAATGCTGAATCAATACATTTGCGCTTTTGCCTATGCTGTTGGGCAAAGGTGGTCAAACTTGGGCGAAAGCGCGGTGATACTATGGAAAACAGGTCGGAATGTGCCTTTTATGCGCAAAAAGACCGCGCTCTGTCGGGAGCGCGGTCATTCTAAAGCCTGGGTTTCACCCAAAACAAATCACGAATTACAAGGTAACGACTTTTGCTTCGATCGCGTCCGAAATCACCGCAACGCCTGCAGCGGCAACAGCCACAACGGCGGCGCTGAGGATCACGAAGTCAACCGTTACAGCGCCAGCTTCATCACGCGAGAAAGCAGCCATCAGATTTTTGATATAGTTCATAGGAGTATCCCTTTCTTGGGTTTTCTTAGGTTAAACCGAAGGGATGCAGGGCAAAGCGACCTCTGTTTCGCTATTGCTGACCTTCGACGCCGCCAATTTGGCAAAAGCGCGTGGCAGGAATAGGATCGAAAAAGGGCATTTTGCGGGCATGAAAAAAGCACATAATTATCAAGCTAAGCCATTGAAAAATATAGGGTGTAAAAAAGGCATAGCCTGCATCATTCGTATATTTTTACCAATACCTTTGGCAAATTTAGGCAGCAATGGGGCCAATTTTGCCGATTTTGGTGGAAATTTTCGCGCCGCTGTGCGAATCGCTGGCCAGATTGGTGATGATCGCAACAACAAAGCAGGAAGATGGCAGGCACTGCGGCGCAGATGATGATGGGGCTGGCGGTGGCGCTTTTTGGCGCAGGTTTTGTGCAGGCACAACAGACCCCCAACTCTGCCCCCCT
>CAXNIF010000102.1:0-6144 GCA_964202345.1 Cypionkella sp. | reverse complement strand
ACTGGATTTGCGCGCGGCGCTTGCGGCTTTGGCGCAGGCGGGGCTGACGCGGGTTTTGTGCGAAGGCGGCGGCGGGCTGGCGGCGGCGCTTTTGCGCGCGGGGCTGGTGGATGAGCTGGCGCTATTCACGGCGGGGCTTATGCTGGGGGCGGATGGGCTGCCTGCCATGGGCGCCTTGGGCTGGGCCGCGCTGGCCGAAGCCCCCCGCCCGCGCCTAATTGAAAGCCGCGCCATTGGGCCTGATCTGTTCAGCCTGTGGCGGCTTTAGCCGCTACCAATGGCCGATATTTGGCATCGACTGCCAAGGCTCGGCAGGGGCAAGTGCAGCGCCGTTTTGCAGCAACTCAATCGACACATTGTCTGGGCTGCGCACAAAGGCCATGCGGCCATCGCGCGGGGGACGGTTGATGACAACCCCCTTGGCGGCCAAATGGGCGCAAGTGGCATAGATATCATCCACCCCATAGGCCAAATGGCCAAAATGGCGGCTGTCCGACGGCAGGCCTGTATCGCCGTCCCAATTATAGGTCAGCTCAATGGGGCAGTCGGGCTGGCCCGAAGGGGCCATAAACACCAGCGTGAAACGCCCACCCTCATTGTCATAGCGCCGCGTCTCTTGCAGGCCCAATAATTCATAAAAAGCGATGGATTTGTCCAAATCCAACACGCGCACCATCGTATGTAGATACGTCAAGGCCATCGCCGCCCCCCATGGGTTTTTCATATGCTCTGGCGGCCACATTATGCCGCATAGGCGGAAAAGAAAAGCCGCAAAGAAATTACAGCAAGCGGCGATCGCGCGCGATCATGGCCGCTTGGGTGCGGTTTTTGGCCCCCAGTTTGCGGCATAGTGTTTTCACATGCAGCTTGATCGTCACCTCTTGCAGGTCAAGCTCGATGGCGATTTCCTTGTTGGATTTTCCCGCAGTCAGACCCATCAACACATCTCGCTCCCGCTTAGTGATGGCCGAGTTTCCATCCACCTCATCGCGGTGCATAAAGCCAAAGGGCGCAAAGACCTCGCCCGAGGCCATAAACTTGACCGCCGAGACAATGGATTTCGCCGCCAAGGTTTTTGGCACAAAGCCCACGGCCCCAGCCTTGATGGCTTGTTCGGCAATGTTGCGATCGGCGGTGCCCGATAAAATGGCCACGGGCTTGCCGCCATTTGCGGCAATCATCTTCGCCAAACCTGACAGCCCATCCATCCCCGGCATGGTATAGTCCAACAAAACCAATTCAAAGGCACCTTCTTCACCGACGATTGCCAAAGCATCGGTCAAGTTTGCCACAGTGCGCACGCCAAGATCAGGCTCAATTTCAAGGAAGGCCGCCAATGTATCGCGCACAAGATCGTGGTCATCTGCCAAAAGAATCTTCATATCTACCTCTTACTGCCTCCTTTACCTAACTCGGTATAAGGTCGGCACGCCTAACAATCTGCTAATCTTGCCCAAAGTTGCGCAATCTAGCCTATTTTCAACTGATCCGTGCTATATGGCAAGGAATCTCTTCTTATGACCGCGTAACATCGCAATCTGGGCGCGAACAGTGCTGATATGGGGTAGTTTTACCTCGAATATTGGTTAACACGTTATACGAAAGTATATAAATATACCCTTTAGAAAGATAGCAAAACGCATAGGATCATGAAATCATAGGCGGAAAGACAAGAAATTTTCTTAAGGAAGTATGAATGAAAGCACCTATTGCCGCCTTTGGTCTTGTGGCCGTTATTCTTGCCATTTGGGCGTTCACGGGAATGAACCGATCGCCGCTGCCCCCCGTGGCGGATGCAGGGCCCCTCGCCCCTGCCACCCTGCCCAAAGGCGAAGTTGTTCTGACTGTAAACCAAGAAATCAACGGCCAGCAACAGGTTTTGGCCTATTTTGATTTGCCGGCGCTGCAAGCTTTGCCCATCGCCAGTTTTGAAACCACCACCATGTGGACCCACGGGCTGCAAAAGTTTGAAGGTGTGGATTTGAAAATCTTTTTGGACTCGCTTGGCGTTGCCGCTGGCACCTTGATCGCCACGGCGGTCAATGATTACCGCATCGAAATTCCTGTCGCGGAAATCGAACAGGGCGGGCCGATGATTGCCTACCATGTGAACGGGAGCCCGATGTCTGTGCGCGACAAAGGGCCTTTGTGGATTGTTTATCCCTATGACGCAAACCCCAAGTATCAGACCGAAGTTGTTTTCTCGCGCAGCATTTGGCAGATGAACCGCCTCGAAGTGGCACCTTAATCACCCTTTACCCATTCGAGGGACCTTTGGTCAATTTGCCGTTCTCATGGGTCAATTTTGGGCCCAAAGATTCAACGCGCCGCCTTGTGGCGGGCCTTGCGGCGATTGTTTTATTCATCTTTTTGGCCATAGCCATTGGCACTTTGGCACGCCAAGCCTTGCAGCAAATGCGGCTGTTGAACACGGCGAATTCAGACAATTTGCAGTGGACTTTGTCGCAAACGGAAGTTGAGTATTTGCAGTTTCACATCGCTTTGTTGCAGGTGCAGGCAGGGCAAACAGCAGATTTGGACGATTTGCGCCGATGGTTTGATATTTTTGTCAGCCGCATGAATATCATCACCCAAGGGCCAATTTACGGCCATTTGGTCACAGAGCCGCAAATGGCGCAAGAATTCGCCGCAGTTGCCGATTTTATCGATGATGTTTTGCCGCAGATCGACGGCGCCGATCTGGCATTGCGCGCCCAAATCCCCAAGATTGCTGCCCGCGCTCAGGAACTGCGCAAAGATGTGCGCAATATCACCCTAGAAGGCATACGCGTTTTCTCGAAAATGTCTGACAGCCAACGACATACCGTCAGCGAGACCATGGGCCGCATCGCGCTGCTGACAGTTGGATTGATTCTGATCTTGCTGATGACGGTGTTTTTCTTGGCAAAAATCTACCGTGCAGCCAAGGTGCAATCTGCGGAAAACAGCGCCACGCGCGAAAGATTGCAAGCCATGTTGAACACCGCGCTGGATGCTGTGCTTGTCGTGGATCGCGCGGGGCGTTTATTGGCCTTTAATGGGGCGGCCACTGAAATTTTCGGCTATACTGAGGCCGAGGCCATCGGCAAGAAAATGACCGATTTGGTCTTGGCGCAAGATCAGCAAAAGCCCCCTTTGCAGGTAAATTTGGGGGCCGGCGACTTGGGCCGCTTGCAAGTGAACGCCAAACGCAAATCGGGCGAGGTTTTTCCCGTCGAATGGTCGCGGGCCAAAACCATGTCGCCAGAAGGCGAGATCATTGTCAGCTATGTGCGCGACATCTCTGATCGTATCCGCGCCGAAGAACGTCTAACCAAAGCGCGCGATGACGCCCTTGCAGGAGAGCGTGCAAAGGCGCGCTTTATGGCGGTGATGAGCCATGAAATGCGCACGCCGCTCAATGGCCTTTTGGGATCTCTTGATCTGTTAAAGGCCACCAAACTTACGCCAAAACAGGTGGAATTTACCAATGTGATGGAAAAATCAGGGGCAATGTTATTGCATCATGTGAATGATGTTTTAGATATTTCACGGCTGGAAAGCGGGCGAATCATTGGTGATTTTGTCCCGCTTGACCTAGATGTTCTGATCCGAGAAGTGCTAGAGAGCCAAAAAGCCTTGGCGCAGGCCAAAAAACTGCGTCTGCGCTATCGCCCCGAAGCGGGGGCCATTGGGTCGATCATGGGCTCGGCCATAGGATTGCGACAAGTGCTGCTCAATCTGGTCAGCAACGCCATCAAATTCACCGATCGGGGCTTGGTCGAAGTGCAGACATCATTGGCCATTATGGATGGACATCAGCGGCTTTCATTGCGGGTGCGCGACACGGGCATGGGCATCGCACCGGGCGATCAGGCGCGTATTTTTGATGATTTTGTCACCCTAGATAGCAGTTTTGGCCGCAGGGCCGATGGAACGGGTCTGGGTCTGGGTATTGCACGGCGTATTGTGCAATCGATGGGCGGCGCGATTGGCCTTGTCAGCGAGGCCAATTTGGGATCAACTTTTTGGATTGATCTGCCCTATGAAAAAGCGGCCAAGCCCACCCTCACCCCGCGGCCCCGCAAAACCCAAGCAGAAAATCACATGAAACAGCCAGGGGGCAGCGCCTATGTCAAAGCGGCAAAGCTTGACATCCTTATTGTCGAGGACAATCAGATCAACCGCTTTATCTTGCGCGAGATGCTGATCGACATGGGCCATAGCGTCACCGAGGCAAGCGACGGGCTTATGGGGGTAGATCTTGCCCAATCGCGCCGCTTTGATCTGATCTTTATGGATATTTCCATGCCCGCGCTTGATGGAATTGCCGCCACCTTGCGCCTAAGGGCGGGCCGTGGCCTATCGGCATCTGCGCCGATTGTGGCGCTCACCGCCCATGCCCTGCCCGACGATCATGCGTTGTTCTTGGCATCTGGCATGAATGCTGTCTTGAATAAGCCGTTGGAACGCGCCGCCCTTTTTCGCGTCTTTGAGGAGTTGCTCATGTGGCCAAAATCACCGTCCAAAACATCGCCAAAGCCAAGCAAATCCGCGCGCATATCGGGGCCAACAAAGGCAATGGCCGCCCCGCCCCAAGAAGATTTGCCCATTTTGCGCGCGGGTGCCTTGCAAGAATTGGCGCAAGTATTGGGCCCAGATCGGTTGCCGCAGATGATCGACCGCTTTTTGCAAGAAGGCCACCGCACCCTGCCCGCCAGCCTAAAGGCGCTGGCGCAAGGCCATGATTCCCAAGCCAAGGATATGATCCATTCTTTGGCAGGCGCCGCCGCCACCTTTGGGGCGCTGGCGTTACAAGCGCAGCTTGCGCAGATGGAGACCGAACTGAAACGCTCAAACCCCGCTGGCGCACGGACCATGCATCCTGACTTGGCCAAAATTTGGGCGCAGACGGCAGAGGCAATGGCCGGGATTTAACGAAGCCAGACCAAGGCCGCCACCAAACCCGTGATCGCGCCAAGCTGTTGACCTGCCCCCAAGACATCGCCCGTTTGCCCGCCAATTTGCCGCAGCGCCAACCAGCTTAGACCCGCCTGCGCCATCGCAATCGCCAGCGCCACAACCGCCCCCAATGCAGGGCCAAGGCAGATCAGCAGGGCCGCCGCGCCCAGCGTCAAGGCCAAGATCATCGCCCCCAAAGACACACCCGCAGCAGAATGCCCCAGCCCTTGCGCGCGGGCCGATGGCATGGCGCGCAGCATCACCGCCAAACCTGCGCGCGCGCCGGCCTCTGCCCCGATAAGGGCCAAAATGGCGATGGCAAGATCAAGCCGCGCCAAGGCGGCAATGGTCATCACCCGCAAGCCTTGCCCCAAGACCAGCGCCAGCGCCCCGTAACTGCCAATGCGGCTGTCACGCATGATCGATAGCTTTTGCGCCGCATCGCGCCCGCCGCCGAACCCATCGGCCACATCGGCCAAACCGTCTTCGTGCAGCGCGCCTGTGATGAAAATCATCCCCGTCACCGCCAAAAGGGCGCAGATTTCCGCCGGCAAACCCAGCGCCGTGCCAAAGCCAAGTGCCCCCGCGCCCCCCGCACCCACCAAGCAGCCCACCAAAGGATAGGCCCATACGGTCTGGGCGATGCTGGGCGGGGTGTCGCTCTGCCCCATCCAGCCCACGGGCAAGCGCGTCAGCATCATCAACGCGTGTTGAAATTGCACGATTAGGGCGCGAGAGGCTGGCATCATCCTTCGGAAACCCCCGCCTCGCCAAAGGTGGCCATGCCATTATGAACGGCCAAAGCACTGCGCAAAACGCCCAAGGCCAAGGCCGCGCCCGACCCTTCGCCAAGGCGCATGTCGAAATCCAAAACAGCGGTTTTCTTAAGGGCGTCAAGCAGTTTGCCATGGCCCTTTTCGGCGCTTCGATGGCCAATCAGGCAATGATCCAGCGTTTGGGGCTGCATCGAATACAAAACGCCCGCGGCGGCTGTGCAGATAAACCCATCCAAAATGACGGGGATACGCCGGGCCCGCGCGGCCAAAATCGCGCCGCAAATGGCCGCTTGCTCGCGCCCGCCAAAGGCCAGCAGCGCCGCCAGCCCTTTGGGCGCGCCGTGGCGGGCCAGCCCTTGGGCAATGGCGGCGATTTTGCGCGCTTGCCCCGCGCTATCGGCGCCTGTGCCCGCCCCAACCCATTGCG
>CAXNIF010000101.1:0-6202 GCA_964202345.1 Cypionkella sp. | reverse complement strand
CGATCCTGCCGACTCAGCACTTGAGAATAAATTCTATGGTGAATTGGGCGATGATGATCTGATACTGGGTGCGCTAACTGAGCAAACGGACGCACGAGTTGCCGTTCTTAGTTCGGAAGCGTTTTTGCGGTCTTTCGCTCTTAACGCCGAAAAAATGCATGTCTTGGATGACCTATTTTGCAGTTTGGCCACATCGGTGCGTTATGTTGCCTATTTGAGAGATCCCGTCAAATTATATGCAAGCTTCTGCAGCCAAAAATTGAGTGGCGACGCAGATTTTCCGCGCCGCAATTGGGGCTACTCTGAACATCTGATAAATCTACATGCGGAACTGGGGCCACGATTGGAAGTGCGGCCTTATGATCGCGCATCATTTGTCGGTGGTGATATACTCACGGATTTTTTGGGCGCTGTTTTGGGCAGCGACATCGGCGTGCAAGACCTTAAATTTGAAAAGACTTTTTCAAACCCGTCACTTTCTGCCGAAGGCATGTTTCTTGTCCAATGCACCGCGATGCTGCGGCAAATGGCCAATCCGAATAACTATCCGCGCCACGATGATTTGATGCGGAAAATGGCGATATTCATCCGCCGTATTGACACCGAGACGGAAAATTATCGCGCGCCCCAGCTGCGCCCGCACATAGCCGCGTTTATCATGGCGGATGCGGCCGAAGGATTGGCAAAGCTTCGTGATCTCTTTGGGGTCGAACTCCCGCAAAACAGCGCATATAAACTGGACAGTGCCGCGGCATTGCCCGACAAGCCAAATGCGGGCCTGATGCTGGTGCGCGATGTTTTCGAAGTTGATCCCGATAGAACAGCGCTTCTGGCCGATAAAATCCAAAATCATCCCCGCTGCCCCGAAGGTTTGGCAGATCTTCTCCAGCGAATTTTGATGCCGTCCACGACATGAACACGCTGCGGTCTGTCCTATCTCGCGTATTTTCCGTGCGCAAACTCCATCACTCTAAGGGCACGACGGCCAGCCCGTCGATGGAAATTGCCCAAAACCTCCGCAGCGCGGCCCGCGCCATAGATGGCCGCGACGCCCAAGCGGCCATGGCCGCGCTGGGCCAGGTTTTGCCCAATCTTGCCGAAGATAGACAAATCAAATTGTGTTTGTCCCTTTGGCGTCACGCCATCACGATCCGTCTGGCCGATGCGCCCGCTGATTTGGACATGGCCATGTCATGGATAGATTTGGTGCAGCGCGCTTTGGGCGGCGGCGATCTGTGGCCGGTGCTTCGGGATTTTGATCGAACGGCGGCGCTTTTGGGCCCGCGCGAGACGGCATGGATACTTGTATGCGTGCTGCGCGGCCCGCTGGCGCAGACCGAGGCAGGGCTGAAATCCATGGCGCTGGTGCTGGCCCTCGACGCTGGCAACATCGAAGCCGCCGAAACCTTGCTGGTGCACCTTTTGGCAAGCGATACCAGCTTTGTGCCGGGAATATGGCAGATGCACGCGCTTTTGCGTCTGTGGGAACTGCGCGACGAGGCCGCCTTGTCCATCAGGATGGAGGGCCTTTTGCAAAAGGCCGGGCGTTCCGATCTTTCCGAATTATGGTCAATCCTGCGCCGCCTGATCCGCCAAAGCGATGTGAAGGGCGCGATGGCGGCAGCGGGCGCGCTGGCGGATCCGATCCAACGTGCGGTTCTGGCGGAATACCTGATCGGGGCCGCGCAGCATCCCAGCGCCATGGAAAACGCCGTATCGCTGCACGATGCGCTTGCCCCGCCAGAGGCGCTGGCCGAACGTCAGATGATGCGCGCGCGGCTGGCTGTTGCCCAGGGGGATTGGCTTGATGCGCTCAAGCTGACAGATGGGCTGCTCGATCATAAGGAACTAAACCCTTCGGCCGTTTGCCTGCGCGCCATGGCCCTTGGGATGACGGGCGATCATGACAATGCGCTAGCTGCGGTGCGGCATGTGCGGCAAGGTCGCGGCGTGCCATGGTTTTTGCGCGGACGAGCGGCCTTGATCTCTGTTTCGCTTGCAGCGGCGCGCGCGGGGGAGTCATCGGCCATCAGCCTTGGCGCACCAGCGCTCTTGCTCGGTTATGGGCGACCTTTGGCGCAGTCGCTTTGGGTTGGGCCCAGCTTGCGCTGGATCGAACAGATGTCGATGCAGTCGTTCTTGCGCAATGGCTGGCGCTACAAATTATATGTCTATGATGAACCCGAAGGCGTGCCAGAGGGCGTCGAATTGGCTGATACCGCCGCGATCTTGCCGCGCAACACGATTTTCCGCGAAGGGGCCACAAGCGGGGCGCACCGCGGCTCACTGGGGGCGTTTTCCGATCTGTTTCGCTATGCGCTGCTGGTGCGGCGTGGCGGATTTTGGACAGATACCGACGTCATCAACCTTGATACGTTCGAGCCAGAAGGCACGCGGCTGATTGCCAGTGAATGGACGGATGCGGGCTTGATTGGCCCGAATGGCGCGCAAATGGCGGCTCCGGCCAACGATCCTTTGCAGCGCACCGCCCTTGCGGCCGCGCAAGAGCTGCACATGAACGACCAGATGCATTTCGCGCGGATCGGGCCAGAGCTATTGGCCGAGTTGCTTGCCGCAGGCGGGCGCGAAGATTATGCCCTTATGGCGCCCGAATTTCTAAATCCGATCGGCTGGATGCAAACGGGGCAGTTACTGGCCCCATTCAACGAAACGCGCGGCATACCCAGCCTTGCGCGCGCGCGAAACATCCATGTTTACACGGAAACATGGCGGCTCATTGGCTTGGCGCTTGATATGCAGCCACCGCCTGAAAGTTTTCTTGGCACCCTACGGGCGCGGCTTGCCGAACCTGCCGCCCCACGGGCAGATCATGTGCGCGCCCTGCTGGCCATGTCATGACGGACATGCGCCCTTCTCCCCCGCCCAAGGACCTTTCACGAATGACAATGCAAGACCATGATGCAGGGACGCCCGACGTGACAGAAAGCGCTGCACTGCAAGCGCTGATATCCCAAGAAACCGACATCGCGGCCTTGCGGGCGATGCTGGCCCGTATGCGCAAGAATGGCAATCTGCGCTGGGTGATTGCCCTTTGTGATCGCATCGCCACCCTATCCCCGACAGCCGAAGATATTGCGGCGCAGGTTTGGGCGCTGCTCGCCGCGCGCGACGTTCAGCGGGTGCGCGCTATTCTCGCGGAGCTGCCCGCCGATATGGGCGCAGCAAAGAGGATCTTGCTGGAAATCGATCTTGCAGAAGCACAGGCCGACCCCGACGCTTTTGCCAATCTGCGGCAACAACTGCCCGATCTGCCCAAGGACCACGCCGCACGGCTGACCCTGCGCGAAGTTGCCATTCGACTGGGATGCGGCGATCTGGACGGCGCAGCATCGTCTCTTGCCGAGGCCCGCACGCAATCGGCCCCCGCCACCAATATCGCAGAATGCGACGTGCGCCTTAGCCTATTGGCCCAAGGCCCTGTCGCGGCACTGGCGGTTCTGGATTCGCACAGCGAAACCCTTGGCCCCAGCTCTGACAAATTTCGCGCCCTTCGTCTGCGCCTGCTCAATGCCCGTGGCCGATGGAGCGAGGTGATCGAACTGGCGCTGGCCTGGATGGACGCGGATTCGAACTTGGCTGCTCCCCCGCCCGACGAAGTGCTGGCGCAGGCGCTGCTTGCGGCCATGATGGCTGACCGCCTTTCCGAACTCAAACTGCGCCTGATAAACATCGAAAGCCACTACCCTGCAGAGGCCTATCTTGTCGAGGCCTTGTGCATCTGCGCGATTGAAGATGATGACACCCCCCTCATCGACGCGATGATGGCTAAAATGCAGCACATGAACAGATGGCGGTGGCTTGGCCTTGCGCATCGCCACGCCTGCCACAGCGGTGCCACCAAAGATGTCGATGCCTTGTGCGGCGTTTTGCGATCCGAAGGCTGCCTGTGGCCCGGCCCAGAGGTGATGAGCGCGCTTTATGCCTATTACTTCGAAGTGCAGCCCGCGCGCATGGCCGCCCTTCTGGACGAGATGCAGCCCCTGTTTGACAGCAGCATCGAAGATGTCGGCCTCCAAGCGCTGCGGCTGCGGCTGGAAATCGGGCTTTCGCGGGACGAGGCCGCGCGCGGCCACCTTGCCAAACTGCCCAAAGGTCTGCGCGCCTGCGCAGAGTTGCGCCCCTTTCAGATGTATTTCGACGCGCGCGATGGACAAGATACAGCTGCGCGGGAGGGCTGGCAACGCTGGATGGTCGAGGCGGCCCCCATCGCAACCGAAGCGCGCGTCGCTTATCCCGTTGCCAAATCGCTGCGCTTTGATGGCAAAGAAGGCGCAATCCTATGCTTCGTTTGCATTTTCAACGGAATTGAATTCATCGACTGGTTCCTAGATCACTACCGCGCGCTGGGCGTGGACCACTTCTTTTTTTGCGACAACGCTTCCACCGACGGCACAGCAGAGCGCCTTATGCAGCAGGCCGATGTGTCCCTGTTTCACGCCTCCGATAGTTTTGCCGCTTCGGGTTGCGGGATTTTTTGGATCAATCACCTCATGCGGCGATACGGCGTGGGGCATTGGTGCGTTCATGTCGATATGGACGAGGCGCTTGTTTTTCCCGGCCTTGAACAAGGCCGCACTTTACGCGATTTGACGCGCTATCTTGATGCCAAGGGGCATGGATGCACTGAATCTGTGATGATCGACATGGTGCCGCCCAATTTTCCCGCCCAGGACGGCGCGCAGCAGGGTGACTTTGCACAAAGCAACTGCTTTGACCCAGTGCTGACCAAAATACCCTGCGAATTGCCGCCCTATGCCTTGATCAAGGGCGGCATGCGATCGCGCCTCACTGGGCGAAGCCTGCTGATGACCAAATCGCCGCTGGTGCGGATGACGCCCGATTTCGCCTATCTGGTGAACAACCACCATCACACGCACCTGCCCGTGTCTGATGTGACAACTGCCGTGCTGCATTACAAATTCATCGGCGCCTTTCGCGCCCGCCTTTCAGAGGCGATCTCACGCCGAGAACATTTTCAAGGCGCGCGCTTTTACCGCCAACTTGACCGCAGTCTGGACAGCGCAATATCTGGCCAAGCGTCAAATATGCTGGTCCATTACGAGGGGCCGCCGCAACTTGTGACATTAGGCTTGCTGAGCAGCAGCCCAGACTGGGACAACGCCCCGCACGATGGTTGATGATGTAGAGAAACGACCCTTCGCAGCTTTAGCGCCATGCAAATATTGGTATTTGGTGGTTGAATTATGACCTTTCAGGTTAAATAATTGCGCCCTAGCCGCCTGATAAAGCTCAGGCGCGGGTGAATAGCTCGTGAAATTGCAACATATATGCAAAACAAAAGGCCCCCCTTTGCCCAATAAATCGGGAATAGGGGGGCCTTGTAACATCTAACCTATGATCTTTGTTCCGGCTTAATCCTTGGAACATGACCAAAAATTATGCGTGTTTAAAACCCAACTCGCCTTTACCGTGTGCAAAAATTCCCATGGTCAACGCCCATTTGGAAATTTTGCACTCGGTAAAGGACAGCCAAGCAATCGATTAAAACGCGTAGCGCAGTTGAACTTGTAGCGCCGAATTGATGTTTTCATCACCGCCCGCAACATCTGAGTAATTGCGCTTTGCGGTGATTCTTACTTCGGCGTCGTCGCTGATATCGACTGCGCCGACAAATCCGAATGCTTCAGCGGTATAGTCATCTTCGACAAATCTGGTAAAAGTGGGGCCAAGACGCAATGTCCCAAAATCGTGCAAATATGTCGCCGAGGCATAGGCGCCCGCTGTTTCATCGCTCTCAAGAATGACTTGCAATCTGCCGACTTCAGAAATTTTCATTTCCAACTCTGTCCCAACAAACAAACCAACATCATCGGAATCCGAGGGCGAACTTGCCGTTGATGGATTGATTTCCTTTTGTCTTTTCGACAGACCACCAAAAACTGTTAGGACACTTGCACTGCCCAAACCAATTCCATAGGTCACGGACAGCCTTTGATTTAAAACGACAGCCTCGCCATCGGTTGCATCATAGCTGGTGTCATAGCTAGAGCGCGATACATCAAAGCGCAATCTTGCACCTGTGGCTGCCAACTCGTCTTCACTGCCGGCTGTGCTGGTCAAAGGCATGCGGAAAGACAGCATATTAAAGCGCGAATTATTATCCGATTGCTCTGTCAGAGCAATGATTTCATAGCCGCTGTCCCCAGCCATTGCGGATGTC
>CAXNIF010000100.1:0-6220 GCA_964202345.1 Cypionkella sp. | reverse complement strand
AAACTTTTGATATTGTTTGTCCGCCAAGCGATTGGCCAAAGCATCAGGTTTCAATGTGCCGTCTTGCAGCACCTTTTGGATGAAAAACTTATTGTTGATGTCATTCTCAAGACCAAATGCGCCCAAGGCGACACCGAGCAATCGGCGATCCTTAACCAATTGCTCGGCGGTGTCGATCTTGCCGATATTGGCGCGAAAGTAATCTTCGTCGCGTTTGAATTGCGCCGTTGATGTAAGGGCATTGGTCTGGCTGGGCAGCGTGCGATTGAGAAACATCCAGCCCGCATAACCCGAAAGGGGGATGGCGGGGACAAAGCTCATGCTTGGGCGACCGATGCCAAAAGGCGCTCTTCTCTGGGCAAAAGACTGCGAAGCGCCTTTAAAACCTGATAATGCTGTTCATCCAAGACATAGGCAGTGGCCTGAGACAATAATGTGCGGCTGTCATAATCTGTCAGCACTTGGCTCAACTGTTCGATCCCGCGCAGCAATTGCATACGCGCTTCTTTTGGATCGGCGTCGCCCGAAAGCACCAATTGGGCGATATAACAAACTCTGCGCACTGGCGTATTGACCTCGTCGGGTCTGATCGCATCGCGCAGGCGCAAGATATGTGCGTTCGGTGTCATGATCGCAAGGCGCGAGCGCTTGTCACCATTTTCGATCACCGCGCCATTGATAAGAACCCGCTCATGCGGGCCAAGTTTCAGGACTAGTCCACTCATGGGGCACCCTTATCGCCGCGCAGCCCCCGCATGACGGCAGTGTTGATATCAATCAGCACTTCCACTGAGGCCGTGTTTTCGCGCACTGCGCGGCTATGTTGAACTGAAAATTCGTAAAGATAGAACAATTGTGCGCGCAAAGGGGCAGGCAGACCGTTGCCGGGTTCGGCAACATCCGCGGCCAAAGTGGCCCATAGGCGCAAGTTATCGTTCAAGGCAGTCATCAGGCCGCCGTAGTTTTCTTTTCGCGTCACCCAAGCGGCAGATAGTGCCTGCGTCACGCGGGCAAGAAGTTCATATTCAAGCGCGCGCGGGGTTTTTTGGGGCGACTCGGGGCGCGCATAAGCTGCACCTGCATTGCCAGATTGGGTAAACACAGCATATCCTTCCTGGATTGCATCTGATTAAATGAAAGGCCCTTTTGGGCCAAATAGGCGGCCGAAGGGGATTGTCCCCTTCGGCCAAAACCCATTAACGGAACAGCGACAAGATGTTTTGTGGCTGCTGGTTGGCCATCGACAAGGATTGCGTGGCAAGTTGCTGCTGCACTTGCAACGCTTGCAGACGGGCCGAGGTTTCTTCCATATTGGCATCGACCATCGAGCCGATACCAGATTTCAACGCGTCAGACAGTTTACCCACAAACTCCGACTGAATGTCGATTTGCTTTTGGCTAGAACCGAAGGCCGACGCGGCGTTGATCGAGGTTTGCAGAAGGGTTTCAATCGAGCCCAACGCCTGTGTTGCCCCGTTGGCTGTTGACACGTCGATTGCCGCCAGCGCCCCAAGACCGCCAGAGTTCGCGTTCTTGAATTGACCGCTGGCGGTCATGTCATTGCCAGAAGTGTTCGCAAAGGCCAATTCGCCGGGTTTTGCGCTGTCATATTGCACGCTTAGGCCGTTGATTCCCAAGGCTTCGATCGCTGATTTCATCCCAATCGCGACCATATCCGCTGGCGTATTGCCAGAGGTCAAGTCCGATGCCTGAACGGTGTAGGATGCAACTTTATCGCCAAAACGCATCGAAATTTGATCGCCCGCAACCATCGCAGGCGTGCCTGCGTTAATGCGCACGGCGGCAGTGCCCGTGGTTGCATTTAAATTGAAGGTGAAAGAATCGCCCGATGTACCCACGGCGGTGTTTCCAACAGGGGTCGCAGCAGCGGCAAAGACGCTTTTGGCAGTGTAACCGCCTGTCGACAGATTTTGCGTGTTCACGGTGATCGAAGATGCCTCGACGCCCGAAGATGAGCGATCTAGCGATGACAAAATGCTGACCGTTCCGCTGCCCGATCCATTGACCAGATTCAATCCGTTGAACTGGGCTGCGCCCACCACGGAGGTGATTTGTTCGCGCAGTTTTGCCACATCTGTTTGGATCTTGCCGCGGTCAACATTGCCCTCTTGAGCGGCAACGATTTTACCTTTCATTTCGGTCAAAAGTTCAGTCACAGTTTCGGCGGCTTCGCGGGCCACGGCCACAGTGGACGAGCCCAAATTCAAGCTGTCGGAAATCCCCTTAAATCCTTTGACATCTGATTCCATCACCTTGGAAATTGCCCAAACGGCGGCGTTGTCTTTGGCATTGGCGACAGATTTGCCCGTCGAGATTTCCGATTGGGTCATCGCCATGTTGCTGTTGATTTTCTTCATTGTTTGCAGCGCGACCATGGCGCTGTTATTGGTCAAAATTGAAGACATACCCTAGTTCCTTCACAATCTGCCTGCGCTTTGCGCGGCTTGGTTGACTGGGTGCGGATGCGCCCAGTGAATTGCCGTTCTAACGCTGCGCCCTTTTGATCTGCATGATCGCCGGCCGCGCCACCCCGACATGGAATGCCCTGCCATTTAGCCATTCAAGGAACTAAGACTTTCCTAACAACGCCCTATTTCATCGTTAGAATTTGAGGGAAAAGCGCCTTTGTTCGCCACAATATCGCGTGCGGGTTTCAAAACCTGCGCGCAATATGGCTGGGCTGGTCGTGCTGCGCGCGCTGCCCTCGGTCGTTGTAGGTTGAAAAACCCTGTCTGATGTCGCGCAGCTCGTTGATTCGGCGTTGCGCGGCGCGCACGCCGCGCCCTGCGGCCAGCAAGCAAACGGCGTTACGCTGGGCGCGTTGCTGGATTTTCTGTAAAAGTTGCGCATCTTGGATTTGCGCGGCATGGCTTATAGATTTTTCAAGCGCGGGCGTTAAGCTGCTGAGCTGCGCAAAATCAGCGCGCAAAATCGCGCCATGGATTTGGTCAAGCAAATCAAGTGCATCGGCATCATTTTGCATCCGAAACCCTGTCCTTTAAGGCGTGAAAGATATGTTCGGCCAGACCAATGCCGCCTGCTTCAACCATGGCCTTGGCCTGTTCGGCCCGCAGAAGCGAGGCAAACTGCTCTTCGCCCGCACCGCCACCAAATCCGTCGGGGGTCGTGCCCAGCCCCGCATGTGCCAACATTTCGGCCATAAAACTGGCCTCTAGTGCCTTGGCCTTGTCAAGCAATTGCGCATCTTGCGCAGAAAAATTGTCCGCGCGTGCGGGTGGCACGCGGGGGCTTTGCCAATTTGATATTGCAAGATCCATCGCCAGTCCCTTTCAGACAGATTCATTCGGATTTTTCGAATTATGCCGCCTTTGGGTAAATAGATGGTAACCAATGATGCCCTATTTAGGCCCCACCGCCAGAAGGCGCGGCAGAAGTCGAGGGACGATGATCGCAAATAACTTTCAACGCTTTATTGGCGCGGAAATTCAACCACTTGCCCCGTTGAAAAATGATGCGCCGCATGGGGATTCGGGCGGTGAATTCGCGGGCCTATTGGCAGATATGGTTGATTCGCCCTCCAGCAATGCGGGCGATCAAATTCATACCAATGTTGAAAATGTGATGGCACCCCCCGTCATAACGCCCCCCGTCATAACGCCCCCCGTCTTTGTGGCCCCCGTCTTTGTGGCCCCCGTCATAACGCCAGCCGCGATAACGCCGCCAGGTGACATCTCTCCTGCCTCAATGACATCTATTGGGCTGGCCCCTTGGGCGCCGACTGGGATGCAACCGAATGGCCTGGGCGAAAATTTTGCGGCGGCGGCAGATGATGCTGATCTTGGCACCCATAAGGTGCCGCTAGGGGCGCGGGCCGAAGTGGCTGTTTTTCCGCCAGCCCAAAGCCGCGCGTCAAATGGCATGTTGACCCCGCCAGATATGTCGAAGGCGTTGCGCAATGAAACCGAGGCGACATCGACACCCCAGCTTATGCCCGTGTCATCGCAGCCCCTTGGCGGCCTGTCCGAGCCTCAAACGCAAGCGGGTGCGGACGCGTCGCGGGCGGCACATGAAACAAGCCCTGCTTTTCATCCGCCTGGTGCGGGCCCAAAAACGTCCCATGTGGCAGGTTTGACGCAGCGCGCAGAGCTGGACTTTTCGCAGCAGGAAACTTCATATATTCTGGGCGCAAATGCCTTGGATAAGGCTTCCACGGGCGCAGCGATCTTTGCATCTGCACCGGATCAGCCCCCCGCTATGCCCCCCCCACCTGCGGTGAACGCGCCGCATGAGTTGGCCACCAAAGTGCTCCCCCCTGGTCCAGCGATGACGGCTCATCTCACTGCGGCAGAGAAGCATTTTTTTGCGGCCCCACGCGGTGCCATGGATGTCGCGCCCCCCCAGACAGCGGCGCTGCACCTTCCGCAGCCCGATGATTTGGCGGCGGCCCCTGAGGGAACCTTGCCGCATCACGCTGATTTGCGGCGCATGAATGTGGCGCAAGCTGGACCACGAGAGGCTGGGCACCAAGAGGCTGGGCACCAAGAGGCTGGGCAACAAAAGCTGCTTTTGCCCGCTCAAAATGCGGGGATGATCGGGTTTGGGCCAAAAACGTCACCGCCTGCATTTGGTGCTGCGCCAGAGCAGGCGGCCTTTGTGGAAATAGCCTTGCCTGATACGGATGGGCCAATTGGCGTGCAAATTGGCGCAACTGCTGCGCCTTCGGCCTTGGCGTCACACCCCTTTCAGGCAGTGCAGATTGGCGCTGCCCTATCCGCAAGCCCCATCCTTTCGCCGGCGCGCATGGGCCTAGAAGATGCCACAGCGCCGCAAGATCAACATCTGCCTCTGGCGTCAGATGACCCGCGCGAGGCCATGGTTGCCCCCGCCAAAAGCGCGGTGCCTGCACCCAGCATGAATCCGACGATGACAAGTTTTGCATCCGCATGGCTGGCACAAGTGGCAACGGAGCAGTCGTTGTCAGAACTGGCTTGGCCCGACGGGATGTTGTCTGGCGATCTTATTGGTTCTGCGGGCGTTTCGCTGCATTCACCCAGCGCATCAGCCCCATCGATATCTGCGCCACAAATGCCAAATGCCTTTGCAACTTCCCTAAGCGCGCAGATTTTGCCTTTGGCACAATCTGCGCAATCGGGGGCCGTCGATCTTGTCCTTAGCCCCGTTGAACTGGGGGCGCTGCGGTTTGAAATCCACCAAAACGGCGAGAGCGTTCAAATTGTGCTTTCTGCAGAGCGTCCTGAAACCCAAGATTTGTTGCGCCGAAATGGGGACCAATTGCTGCAAGATTTCAAGAATGCAGGATTTTCGGGTGCGTCTTTAAGTTTCGGTCACTGGGGCTCTGGCGGAAGGAATGAACCCCCCGCTTCCTTTGAGGGGCCAGCCGCTGATGGGGCAATGACAACAGCATCGGTCATGAGCCCCGACACCTTTAGCGCACCGCCCGCCGGACGAGACGGATCTCACAGCCTAAACTTGCGCCTCTAACTTTGAACGGAGCTGACCATGCAAACCCCTTCTGTTGCCCCCAAATCGGCCATCAATTCAGATTTTAACACTTTTGTGCGGATGCTGACCACGCAGATCAAAAACCAAGACCCAACCAATCCGATGGACTCGGCAGATTTTGCGGTTCAGCTTGCCACCTTTTCGGGGGTAGAGCAGCAGGTCAAAACCAACGATCTTTTGTCGCAGCTATCCAATCAATTTGGTGTCATGGGCATGTCGCAATTGGCCGCATGGGTTGGGCAAGAAGCGCGCGCACCAAGTCCCGTATTTTTGGGCGATAGCGCACTCACGCTGAATTACGCCACGGCACAAGGGGCAGATCGCGCCGTGCTGGCGGTGCGCAATGATAAGGGCGAACTGGTGGCACGCGAAAACGTGCCTCTCGGCAAGGGCCCGTATCAATGGACGGGTAAGGGCGCGGACGGGCGCGATTTGCCCAATGGAAAGTATAATTTGACTTTAGAAAGTTATCGGGGCGACAAACAATTGGGCGATCCCACCACGGTTGAGGCCTATTCGCGCATCCTTGAGGCGCGCAGTGGTGCCAATGGCACGCTGTTGGTGCTTGAGGGCGGGATAGAAGTGGCCGCAACGGCAGTCACCGCGCTGCGCGTGGCAGGGTCTTCTTCCAGTAATGCAAAATCAAGTCATGTGGCAGATTTGGGAAATGGCACCACATCCGCGCGCGCTATGGCGCCGCTACGCGATATGCCCC
>CAXNIF010000099.1:0-6271 GCA_964202345.1 Cypionkella sp. | reverse complement strand
CGAAGATTTTGGCTTTATCTTCCCCAAGGGCAGCGATTTGGTCGCGCCGATGAATGCCGCGATTGCCGCGATGCGGGCCGATGGCACCATCGATGCGCTGAACAAAAAGTGGTTCCTTGACTATAAACTGGGACAATAAGCGCGCAAGCGGGGCGGGATGATGACCGCCCCACCAACCCCGCCCGAGCGGCCCTATTGGCTGTGGCTGCTGGCGGCTATGGCCGCTTGGTTGTTTTACGAGGTATGGGCCAGTCAGATCTATTTTTCGGTGATGGCCACGCTGGTCAAAGGCATGGGGGTGACGGCTTTGGTGACAGTGGTCGCCTTTGGCGCGGCCAGTGTTTTTGGGTTGGCGCTGGCGCTGGCCAGCCTGTCGCGCAACATCTTTTTGCGCCAAACGGCCCGTCTTTACATCGAAGTGATGCGCGGTCTGCCGATTATGGTTTTGCTGCTCTATGTCGCTTTTGTCGGCGCCCCCGCACTGGTGGTGGCGGTGAATTATTTCGGCGAGCCGCTGGGCTTTGACCCGTGGCGCACCCGCGATTTTCCCCTGGTGGCGCGGGCGGTGATTGCTCTTGCGCTGGCCTATTCCGCCTTTTTGGCCGAGGTGTTTCGCGCGGGGCTTATCTCGGTGGACAAGGGACAAATCGAAGCCGCCCAAGCGCTGGGGCTGAGCCGCTGGCAGCGCTTTCGCCATATCATCTTTCCGCAGGCCTTTCGGACGATCTTGCCCCCTTTGGGCAATGATTTTGTGGCCATGGTCAAAGATTCGTCGCTGGTATCGGTATTGGGCGTCGCCGATGTCACCCAATTGGGCAAGGTGCTGGCCGCGGGCAATTTTCGCTACTTCGAAACATATAACATGGTCGCGCTGGTCTATTTATCCATCACCATCACGCTCAGTCTTGTGCTGCGCCGGCTAGAGGAGCGGCTGCGCAGCGCGCAAAATGACCGCTAAATGTGGCGTGCAAAACTTTCGGCCCGCGCCTCCGCAAAGGCGGCGGAAAAGGTTGTGACTGTCTCGCCAGCGATTAAAAGCTCTCCCTCCGCCAATGGCGGGAATTTTTGGTCCAAGGAGACAACCCGGTCACCTGCCAAACGCGTCAGAAAATGATGGCCGCGCAATTCTGACGGATGCGAAAGGCCTGCCGCCGCCACCAATTCTGATAGGGCGATCAAAGTATTTCGATGATAAGATGTCACCCGGTCGGCCTTGCTGGGCACATCGATGGCCCGGGCGCGCGCGGGGTCTTGGGTTGCAACCCCCGTTGGGCAGGTGCCAGTGTGGCACGATTGGGCCTGGATACATCCGACGGCAAACATAAAGCCGCGCGCGGAATTGCACCAGTCGGCCCCCATCGCCATAACCCGCGCCATATCGAAGGCAGAGGTGATTTTGCCCGATGCGCCAAGTCGCACCTGCCCGCGCAGCCCGACACCGCGCAGCGCATTATGGGCAAAGCTCAAACCATCGCGCAGCGGCATGCCCATATGATCCATAAATTCAAGCGGGGCCGCACCAGTGCCCCCTTCTTTCCCGTCGATCACAATGAAATCGGGGGTGATCTGCGTGGCCAACATGGCCTTGCAGATCGCCATGAATTCCCATCGATGACCAATACATAATTTGAACCCTGTCGGTTTTCCGCCCGACAAATCGCGCAATTTGGCAATAAACTGAAGCAATTCGATCGGCGTTGAAAATTCAGCGTGATGCGCTGGCGAAACGCAATCCACCCCTATCGGCACGCCCCGAATCGCAGCGATTTCTGCTGTAACCTTGCTGGCAGGCAAGACACCGCCATGGCCAGGCTTGGCCCCTTGCGACAGTTTCACCTCGATCATTTTTATCTGAGCATCACTGGCCGCTTCGGCAAACCGGTCAGAATCAAAGCGGCCACTGGCATCGCGCGCACCGAAATATCCCGACCCAAGTTCCCACACCAGATCACCGCCAAATTCGCGGTGATAGGGCGATACGCCCCCCTCGCCCGTGTCATGGAAAAAGCCGCCATCGCGCGCGCCCTGATTTAGCGCGCGAATGGCATTGCCCGATAAGGCGCCGTAACTCATGGCCGAAATATTGAGCAAAGACGCGGAATAGGCGCGCGGGCCAGTCCCTACGCTGACGCGCAGGTCAGCCAACGCGGCGGGTGGTTTTGGCGCGATGGAATGATGCAGCCATTCAAACTGAGGGGCGTAAACGTCATACATCGTGCCAAAGGGCCGCTTGTCCAATTCTTTTTTGGCGCGCTGATAGACAATTGCCCGCTTGTCGCGCGGAAAAGGCGCGCCATCCTTTTCCCCTTCAAAGAAATATTGCCGCAATTCGGGGCGGATCGATTCCAAGACAAATCGCATATTGGCCACGATCGGGTAATTGCGCAAAATCGCATGCCGCTTTTGGGTGACATCATACAGCCCCACCAGCGCCAACACGCAAGACAAAAGCCAAATCGGCACCGTCAAAACATGATACTGCGGCACAAGTAGCAAAGCAGCCGTTGTCAGCAGCGCCACCAATATGGCGGCTGAAAATGCCCAATATCTTGGCTCTAGCATGGTACGCAAAATCAACATCAATGGCCCCTTGCGATGATACAGCCATCTTAGACCAGCTTAGTTAACAGATCTTTGACATCAAAAGGGCGCGGCGGCACGAAATGACACCCACGCGCCCGATATCGGGTGATGCAGGGACAAATCTTGCGCGTGCAGCATAAGGCGGGGATGGTCCAATGCCGCGCCCGTGGCGTAGATGGGATCGCCCAAAATCGGATGGCCCAGCGCCTGCATATGCACCCGAAGCTGATGGCTGCGGCCTGTTTTGGGGTGCAATTGCATCCGCGCATTGGCCCCGTCATCGGATAAAACATGCCATGCAGTTTGCGAAGGGCGACCATGCACAGGGTCTATGATTTGGCGCGGGCTATCGTTCCAGTCAGGGCCGATCGGCAAATCGATCACGCCGCTGCGCGCCGCCGGCACACCCCAGACCCGCGCGATATATGTCTTTTCCGCCCGCCGCTTTTCAAACTCTTGTCCCAAGTAACCTTGCGCCTGTTTGGTGCGCGCATAGATGATGATACCCGATGTGTCACAATCCAATCTATGCACCAAAAGCGCGTCCCAAAACTGGGCCTGAAGGCGCGCCGTCAGGCAATCTTCGCGCCCCGCATTTTTTCCCGGAACCGATAACAATCCTGCCGGTTTATTGGCCACAATGATCGCCTCGTCCTGAAACACAATGTCCAGCGGCACATCGGGCGGATTATAGTCGAAAACGGGCAGCATTAGCTTATACGATGGCCCGCCGCGTGTAATGCCGCCGCCAAATGCGCGATATGGGCAGGGCCAACCTCGCAGCAGCCGCCGACAATCGTTGCCCCCATATCCACCCAAGCCATTGCAAATTCTGTATATTTTTCGGGCGTTAAATCATGGCGATGGGTCAATGTGGCCACTGTGGACGCCGCGTGCAGAAAGTTGCCCGAGATATGGGTAAAACCATTTGCATAGGCACCAAAGGGCAGGCCCAGTGTTTTCAGCCCCGCCAAGGCATCGCCCATCGCTTCGGGAACCGAGCAATTGGCCAATATGGCCGCTATAGGCATCGCGTTGACGACAGAGATCAAATCCGTCACAGCTTCGCCCGAACGCAGGCGCGTGCCATCATGGTCATCGACGCTGATCGACAGCCAGACGGGCTTGCCGGCAGCTTGCGCCCCCAACGCCGCCCCATGCGCCATCTCAACCGAGGCCATTGTCTCGCACAAGATTATATCGACATGAGGGCCAAGGATCTGCGCGATTTCGGCATATTTGGGTGCGGCGATATCGATGGGCTGGGTGACTTCGGGGCGATAGGTGCCAATCAGCGGCCCCATCGACCCTGCAATGCGCCCGCGCTTGGCGATGGCGCGCGCTTCATGCGCTTCGGCCAAGGCGCGCAGATGCAAGGCGTGGAACATACCGTCCAAATCAAACCGCTCTAGGCGGTCGTGATGAATGGCATAGGTGTTGGTGGTGGCCAATGACGCGCCCGCGTTAAAATAATCCAGATGAATATCCCGCACCATACCAGGATGGTCGATCATCACCCGTGTCGCCCATAGGGGCGTTGGATCATCGCCTGACCGCGCGACCAATTCTTGCCCCATGCCGCCATCGAGTAGGGTGATCTGTGCCATTTACGTCTCCACTGCTTTGCCGCACAATCAAGCTTTATTGGGATAAGTGCAAGTGCGGCCATGATGGATTATGACACCATTCCCGCCGCCCAGTTTGGGGCGGCATTGCGGGGCATCACCTTGAACCTTTTGACGCGCGATCTGCGCGGGGAGGCGGCGTTTTTGGCGGGGGTCTTTGGGTGCAAACTGTATCGCCAAAGTGACGATTACGCGATTGTGGAACATGCGGGCATGGTGATGCAGCTGCACGCGGATCGCACATTTGCCAGCCATCCGCTGTTTAACCTTGTGCCCGAAGCAGCGCCGCGCGGGGCGGGAATCGAAATACGCCTGCACGGAGCAGACCCAGATGCTGCCTGTGCGCGGGCCACTGCGTTTGCGGGGGCGATGGTGCTGGCGCTGCCCTGCGACAAGGCAGGGCATGGCCTGCGCGAAGCGGTGATCTTGTCGCCCAGCGGCTATGCTTTTGTGCCAAGCGTGCCGCTTTAGGGCCGCTGCAAAGTGGGGCGCTACCCCTCGCGGCAGGGAATATTCGGGTCAAGCGTATAGTAGTCGCCCCGATCCTGCGTGAACTATTGTTCCGTAATCGCAAGGCCCGTTGCCCCATCCAGTGCGCCTGCGGCGACAGAAATCGTCTGCCCGCCTGTTGGCTGCCAGAACAGGCTGCTGCCGCAGCATGTGCAAAAGCCGCGTGTCGCCTTTTCAGATGACGCGAACCAGGCAAGCCCTTCGTCCCTCGCCAAGTGAAAGCGATCTTGCGAAACAGAGGTGGCCGCCCAGACATGGCCCGATGTCTTGCGGCATTGCTGGCAGTGGCACAAGATCACGGGGCGCAGCGGGGGCAACAGATCGAACTGCACGGCCCCGCAAAGGCAACTGCCGTGGATCGCGGGCGCAGTCATTCAGCCTCGCGAAAGATATCGGCCAGTAAGGGAACCAGCCACGCCTCATCTTTGGCAGTAAAGGCGGCAGGGGTGTTGCTGTCGATATCGAACACGCCCAAAAGCACGCCCTTGCCGTTGAACACGGGCAGAACCAATTCCGATTGGGTGGTGGACGAGCAGGCGATATGGCCGTCAAAGGCAGTTACATCAGGGACATTCTGCACCTTGCCCGTGCGGGCGCATGCCCCGCAGACCCCGCGCGAAAATGGGATGACAAGGCATCCATGTCCGCCCTGATAGGAGCCAATTTTTAGCAGTTCTGGGGCAACGACGCGGTAAAACCCCGTCCAATCAGCATAGGGATGTGCGTGATGCACTTCGCAGGCAAAGGTGGCCATCAGGGCCACTGTATCGGTTTCGCCCTTGCACAGGGCGCGAAGGCGCGCGGCTAAATCATCCATCATGTCACCCTTGTCTAAACACGCATCTCGCGCAAGGGGCAGCGCGGGTCAAGACCTTTTACACCTATCCCCTTTGGTCGCTGGCGGATATGGCGCATGGGGCAATAGACCCAACGACAGGCTGATACTAGATCGCCAAGGAATGGGCCGGCAGGCGAAACCGCAAGTAATTTTGATCGCGAAAGCGCGAATATTGCAAATCTTGGGCAAGGCTGCGGATCAAGAACCAGCCAAATCCCCCCTCGGGGAGTTCGGCCACATCTTGCAATTGATGGGGTTCGCCCGCGGGTAGGCTGTGATTGGGCATGGGCGCGCCATGGTCTGCAATGGTGCAATCCAGGCCGTCATCACCAAGATCAACCGAAATCTCTATGCCGCCCGCACAGTCGGCATAGGCATGTTCGACGATATTATTAAGCGCCTCTGCCATTACGATTTCGGCTGTTCCGCGCAAATCGTCTGACAAAAGACGCAAGGGTTCTTGGGCGAACAAGCATTCAAGCCCATGGCGCACCGCCATGGCATCGGCATCGGCGATCACATGGCTGGCCTGCCGGCGAAAGGGCATGGGATGGCTCATGCTAGCCGGCCTTTGCCATGTTCAGCGGCAGATCATCGTGAATGATAAAGACCGTATCCATGCGCGTCAGGCGAAACACCTTTTTCACTGTCGCCGTTAAACCCGACAATTCCAACCTTTGGGCGGGTGCCAATGCCTTCATGGCTGCGACAATCG
>CAXNIF010000098.1:0-6285 GCA_964202345.1 Cypionkella sp. | reverse complement strand
TTTCTTCCGCGCGAGCTTGCGCGCACGGCGCACGGCTTCTGCGGATTCGCGCGCTTTTTTCACGGAGGGCTTCTCGAAATGTTGCTTTAGCTTCATTTCGCGGAACACGCCTTCGCGTTGCAGCTTTTTCTTAAGGGCCCGAAGGGCTTGCTCAACATTGTTATCACGGACGCTGACCTGCATGTGGTTTTCACCACCTTCCTAAGCTAGAGTTGCACAAATTGTGCAGGCTCTGGCCGCTTAGCAAATCTGTGCTAAACTGTCCACACTTATAGGAGGCGGGCGATGAAAGAAGATTCGATGCAAAATGCCGGCGCGCAAATTTTGGCAGCGGCGCTGGTGCATGTGCCCTTTGACGGTTGGTCAGACGATACGCTGGCGGCCGCTCTGCGCGATAGCGGCCATGCGCCTGTGGTGGGGGCGGCGCTGTTTCCGCGCGGCGGCGTGGATATGGCCGCCGCCTATCATCGTTTTGGCGATGTCCAGCTTGCTGAGATGATGGCCCGCCAAGACCCATCGAACCTGCGCTACCGCGACCGCGTGGCGGGGGCAATCCGCGCGCGGCTCGACTGCGCGGACAAAGAGGCGGTGCGCAAAGGCGCAGCGCTGTTTGCTTTGCCGCGTTATGCACCCGAAGGGGCCGCATTGATTTGGGGCACGGCGGATGCGATTTGGACAGCACTTGGCGACAGCTCTCGCGATGTAAATTGGTATAGCAAACGCGTCACGCTTTCGGCGGTTTATTCGGCTGCGGTGCTATATTGGCTGGGTGATACGTCCCAAAACGATCAGCAAACGGCAGAATTCATCGATCGCAGGATCGAGAATGTCATGCAGTTTGAGAAAATAAAGGCAGGTTTTCGGAAAAATCGTATAGTCTCGGGTCTGATGATGGGCCCTCTAAAGATTTTCGAAAGGATTTCTGCGCCAGATGGGCGGGAAAACCTGCCCGGCATTTTTTCAGGGCGGGCGCAGCGATAGGAGGCGCCGATGTCTTTGATTAACGCGATGCTTGCCATGGAGATATCCAGCCCCGGCGGGCCGGATGTTCTAACCCCCGTTTCTGTTCCTGTGCCGGTGCCCAGCCATGGGCAAATCGTGATCAGGCTGGCCTATGCGGGGGTCAATCGCCCCGATGCCTTGCAGCGCGCCGGGCTTTATAACCCGCCCGAAGATGCCTCGCCTCTTCCGGGGCTAGAGGGTGCGGGCGTTGTCGTCGCGCTGGGCACGGGTGTTGGCCGCTATCAGATAGGCGACCAGGTTTGTGCCCTATTGGCCGGCGGTGGCTATGCCGAATATGCGGTTTGCCCGGAATCGCACGCGCTGCCAATTCCCAAAGGGCTGACGTTAAAACAGGCGGCTTGCTTGCCCGAAACCTGCTTCACCGTTTGGTCAAATGTTGTCACGCGCGGGCGCCTGCGTGCGGGTGAGCGGTTTTTGGTCCATGGTGGATCATCAGGCATAGGCACGACCGCCATTCAAATGGCACGGGCCATCGGCGCGCGGGTTTTTGCAACGGCTGGCACGGATGAGAAATGCCGCCTGTGCGAAGATTTGGGGGCAGAGAAGGCATTTAACTATCGCAGCACAGACTTTGTGGCCGAAATGCGCAGCCATGGTGGAGCGGATTTGATATTGGATATGGTGGGGGGCAGTTACCTGCCGCGCAATATCAAAGCCTTGGCCAATGATGGGCGACTTGTTCAAATTGCCTTTCTTGAAGGGGCCAAGGCCGAAGTCAATTTTGCCGAAGTGATGATGCGGCGGTTGACCATCACGGGCAGCACGCTGCGCCCCCAATCAGATTTGGCCAAAGCAAAAATCGCCGCCGAGTTAGAGGCCCATCTTTGGCCGCTGATCGAAGCAGGCGGTTTTCGCGTGGTGATCGACAGCGAATACCCGCTATTTGAGGCGCCTGCCGCCCATTGGCGACTGGAAAGCAGCGGACATGCGGGCAAGATCGTTCTGAAGGTAGAGGGGCTAGCCTAGCGGTGCCTGATTGCGAAAGCGCTGCTCGATTTCAAAAATCGTTTGGCTCAGCCGCAAAGCGTATCGCCGATCAACCCGTGCCCGCGCCAGACGCAACGATTGGATAAACAGCTTTGCCGTCAAGGTAAGGGGGGTGACATTTGTCACCATATGCAACCGCGCGCGGCGGGCAGACATTTCGACCATTTCGAATGAAACGGCCAGATCAATCGCGTTCGACAAAGCGGAAAATTCCAATTTGGAATTGGGCGTCATATTCAGCAGGCGCAAATCAAGATTGCGTTGTTTACCTCTAAAATTGAAAGAAATTTTCCAAGTCATCCCCGCAGTCGCATGGGGCAGCTTATCGGTGCGCTGCACATCAACGCCGCGCCGCATCGCCGCGCGCTCCCAAGACTCAAAATCTGCCAAGGCGGCAAAGGCAAAGGCGGCAGGTGTTTCAATGTCTTGTTTAGCGGAAAGTCTCATGTGGATAACCCGTCATCTGCGAAAAATATCTTTGATCGCATGACTACCGCAAAACGGGAGTATTAATCAATCCTTCCGGCCAGCCAATCTTCGATAATGCTTTGAGCAATGGCCCCTTTGCGCGCGGGCCTCACCTTTGGGTGCTGCCCAAGCTGCACCTGCAACACTTCGGCCTTGGACAGCCAGACTGCATCCTCCAATTCGGCAGGATCAAGGGTGATCTCGCTGCTGATGGCCTCGGCCACGCAGCCCAGCATAAGATTGGCCGGAAAGGGCCAAGGCTGGCTGGACAGATAGCGCACAGCCCCCAGCTTGACGCCCGTTTCCTCGGCCACTTCACGCCGCACCGCTGACTCCAGCATCTCCCCCGGTTCGACAAAACCAGCAAGTAAGGAATACATCCCCTCGGGCCAACCGGGCGATCGCCCCAACAGTAGATTATTTGCGCGCTGCACCAGCATAATGACCACAGGATCCGTGCGCGGAAAATGCGCGGCGTCGCAGGCGCTGCATTGGCGTTGCCAGCCGGCATGGATGACATGGCTGGGCGCGCCGCATAGGGCGCAGAACCCATGTCTGGCATGCCACATTGCCAATGCCCGCGCGGTTGCCGCGCATTCCCCGTCAAAGGGCGAAAGCTGCATCAACATCATGCGCAAATCTACAAAACCCGCGTCTTGGGGCAAATCGGGGTGGAAGGTGATGCTATCATCGCCATAGCCGGATGGGCTGGCAGATTCGGCGGGCTGCCAATGCGCCAGCTCTATCGCAAAGTGATGGGTGCCTTCGTTTTGCCCAAGGTAAATTTGCACCCCGCCCGCCTGAACTGCGCCCCGAACTGCCTGATGCGAAGATTTTAGCCAAAGCACCCCCCGCCGCTCCCCGTCAACGGCCATTTTCCCTTGCCATAGCAACATCACGCGGCAGTCCGAAAATGCTTGTGCCACTTTGGCCGTATCGCGACGCATCAGAGCGGCGCGATCTAATTTTCCATCCATGCCAAAAAAGGCGAAACTTGCCATGATCATTCCAATACGCCGCTTTCTTTCAAGATTTAGTCTAAATTGCGAAAGATGCCAGTATCGTGACGTGCTATGATTAAATGATTGCGCGTTGCAACCATAGGATGTAAGCCTGACCCGTGTCCGAGTAGCCATCTTATTTAAAATATGAACATTCCGCCGCCTGCCGCCGTCACTTTGGGCAGAAAAATGGCAGATAAATTGGGTTTGGCACATGTCAGAACGTTTTGGCAATTCTGGGCAAAGCAGCGGTGGGTTGCCCGTGCAGGCGCAGCTGCGCATTTTGGCGACTACCGATTTGCACGCCCATTTGCTGGCATGGGATTATTACGGCCATCGTCCCGCCCATAATCGCGGATTGGCGCGCATCGCGTCGCTCATCGCCGCCGCGCGGGCCGAATGCAGCGCGTCCATCTTGCTGGATAATGGCGATTTTCTGTCAGGCTCTGGCTTGGGCGACTATGTGGCGCGCACCGCCCAAACAAGCGCGCTGCATCCGATGATCGCTGCCATGAACATCTTGGGATATGATGCTGTGAATTTGGGCAATCACGAATTTAGCCACGGTCTGCCCTTTTTGGAAAATGCCCTTGCAAAGGCTGATTTTCCGATTCTGTGTACAAATTTCGATTTTTCGGGCCTGCAAAAGGTGCAGCGCAGCATCATCTTGACACGCAAGCTGCGCGATTCCCAAGGGCAAGAGCATCAAATCAACATCGGCATCATGGGGCTTTTGCCAGCGCAAACCTTGGTTTGGGAGGCCGCCCATTTGCGGGGCCATGCAAAAGCATATCCGATGGAAACCGCCGCCCAATCTATGGCGCGTCACCTGCGCAGCCAAGGCGCCGACTTGATTCTTGCCTTGGCCCATACGGGCCTTGCGGGCCTCGGCGATGATCTGGGCGAAGAGCGGCACGCCGATACCATCGCCGCGCTGCCCGAGATTGACGGCGTTATCGCAGGCCATTCGCATCAATCCTTTCCGCATAGCTTGGCGGATTCAACGGGGAGGGCGATGCTGTTGCCGGGGTTTTTCGGCTCGCATCTTGGCGTGATGGATCTTTGCCTGCACCATGATGGATCGCGCTGGCATGTGGCCCATCACAGTAAATCACTCCGCCCTATTGCGCAGCGCAATTCGGCGACGGGCGATTTATCCCCCGTGGTGTCAGACGCTCAGGCGATCGTTGCCGTGGCGCAGCCCATGCATGACGCTGTCCTCATGCAAGCCCAGACAGTCATTGGACATGTGCCGCACCGGCTGCATAGCTTTTTTGCCACGATTTCCTCTTGCGCGGCGATGGCATTGATCGCACGGGCACAGGCCGATTATCTGGCACAAATCTTGCCCCAAACTGCGGGCGCAGGCTTGCCGATTTTGTCCGCTGTGGCCCCATTCAAGGCAGGGGGGCGCGGTGGGCCGGAAAACTATACGGACCTGCCGCAAGGCCCGTTTCGCCACCATCATGCCGCTGATCTGTATATGCACCCCAATAGTTTCGTCGCCTTTCGCCTGACTGGCCGCGACGTTGCCCTATGGCTGGAAAGGTCGGTCAGCAAATTTGCCCAAGTGCCCAAGATGGCGCAGGATGTTGTTTTGCTTGATCCCGAATTTCCCAGCTTTAACTGTGACATGATTTTCGGCGTGACCTATGAGATCGACCTCAGCCAAGCCCCGATGTTTGACGCGCAGGGCGCGGTGATCAATCCGGCAAGCCGCAGAATTTGCAATTTGCGCTTTCAGGGCAGGCCGTTGAATGAAAGCCAGACTTTCGCCCTGGCCTCAAACAGTTATCGGCGCGAGGGTAATGCAGGCTTTTCAGGCACAGGCCGCGCGCAAATCATCCACCAAAGTCGCGACTTGGTGCAAGATATATTGCGCCGATATATCCAAGCGGGGCGCGACTTGCCCCGCGCTGATGCACATCATTGGCGGTTCTTGCCCCAATCGGGCAGCACCGCCTTATTCGAAACCAGCCCACTGGCCGCCGATGTCGTCGCGGAAATTGCCCATTTGCGGCCCCAAAAGATCGGCGTGACGCCAGCGGGTTTTACCCGCTTTCGCTTGCACCTCTAGAGCGCTACAAGCCGCGCAAAACGGAGGTTTGGGCGCGATGATTGATGCCATTTTATTTGACTTGGACGGCACGCTTCTTGATACTGAAAGCGTGGCCATCACGGCAGGGCGCGCCGCATTTGCTGAATTGGGCCATGCAGTGGACGATGCCTTCATGCACCGCCTTGTTGGGGTGGATCAGCCAACATCGCGCAAATTCATTCAGTCAATGCACCCATCTTTGGATGTCGCGGCTCTGGGCGCGCGATGGGATCGACATTTCGAGGCTGCGATATTGGATGACTTGCCGCTTAAACCAGGCGCGCGCGAGATATTGGCGGCGGCGCAAATGCCGCTGGCAATTGTCACGTCTTCGGGCCGCAGCGCTGCCCTTCATAAATTGAAATTGGCGCAGATTGAACATCATTTTCGCTTGGTGATTACTGTTGATGATGTGCAGCGCCCCAAACCCGCGCCCGAACCTTATTTAATGGCCGCCGCCCAACTGGGATGCGCGCCCGAACGTTGCCTTGTCTTTGAAGATAGCGAAACGGGTGCCGAGGCCGCCCATCGCGCGGGCTGCATTGTGGTGCAGGTGCCAGACCTTGTGCCAACCCAAGGGCGCTGGGCGCATCACATCGCACCCGATTTGATGTCCGGCGCGCGGCATTACGGGGTGATCTAGGGGGCGGCTGCTTTCTTCTCTTTGAAAATATCCTGGGGGGAGCGAAGCGGGGGGCAAAGCCCCCC
>CAXNIF010000097.1:0-6315 GCA_964202345.1 Cypionkella sp. | reverse complement strand
GCCCGGATTGGACGAGATTGCGGCCAAGCTGGGCGCGTTTTCATCCGCCTCGGATGGGACGGGGGATACCTCGGGCGAGCCAAAGCGCGAGCGGCGCGGACGGCGGGGGTAGCAGGGGGCGCGCGCGCCCTAGCCTATAAAGGAAAGGGGGCGCTCGCGCCCCCGTCGCTGAAGCAGGCTTCAGCGACTCCCCCCGAGGATATTTGAGAAGAAAAGAAGCCGTGGGTTACGGCGAAAGTGGGATGGTTTGCAAGCTAAGCGGCCAGCCCTTTGGGGGGGAGAAATAGGTTTGGTCGATCTGGGCCAAATCGAAGCTTTGCGGCACAATCAGCAAAATACGCCCGCGCGGGGTGCCGTCGGTATCGGGGCTCTCCCACATTTGGCGGAACTGGTGGGCGGTGAGCTGGCGGTTGCCCCAAGACGGGTCGGCCAGATGCACAACGCCTTGACGCCAAAGGCGGGGGCGACATCGGCCAGTTGCTGGAAAGACGCGCGATCTGTTTCGCCCATTTGGGCAAGGATATCCTTTTCCGTCACCGATTGGCCGTAAAATTCGTTTACGCTCGTCGCCAAACTGGCCGCGCCGCAGGAATAATCCAGCTCTTGTTTCACGATTCTAAAATCGCGCAGGGCTTTCCAAGTGGTGACTTGAGGAGTGCCGTTGCGGTGGGGTGATGGGAAAGTGTCGGCTTGGATTGGCTGTGTCCGAAACGGGCATAGAGATAAAATAGCTTGGACTGTTCCTACTTCAACTTTTTTGAAACAACGCCACCGACAGCGCCCCCCACATCCGATCTCCGCCGATTTCATGATTTGCTGTTTCGAAGCCCCGTTATTCCCAGCGATAGCGTCCGTCGCCGCGGCAAGGGCTGCCAGTGCCAAGGTGAACCTAAAAGGTGAATGATACATCGACCGCCCCGCAACACGTAACGCAACTTTAGATTGCTTGGGGGCGGTCAAAATTCTTAACTTACAAGGTCAACTTTCTGCGCGTTATTTCCCGCGCCAAATCCAGCCGCCGCCCAGCACGCGGGTGCTGTCTTCTTGGTAGAACACGCAAGCCTGACCCGCCGAAACGCCGTCTTCGGGGGTTAGCAGCTCGACCTCGCCTTCGCTGTCCGATGTGGGGCGCAGGATGGCGGGGCGCGGCGGGCGGGTCGAGCGCACCTTGACCTCGATCTGCCATTCGGGCTGCGAGGTGAGGGGGGCGTCGCCCAGCCAGTTGATCTCGCGCAGGGGAATGGTGCGAATCGAGAGTGATTCTTTTGGCCCGACGATCACTTGGCGCAACTCTGGGTTTAATTTCACGACATAAAGCGGATCTGCCATGCCGCCTATACCAATGCCCTTTCTTTGGCCTATGGTATAGTGAATGATGCCGCTGTGCTTGCCCAAGACGCGCCCTTGCAGATCGACAATCTCGCCCGGCTCGGCGCTGCCAGGGCGAAGTTTTTCGATCACGGCGGCATAGTCGCCATTGGGGACAAAACAGATGTCCATGCTATCGGGCTTGTCCGCTACAGGCAGGCCATAGTGCTGCGCCAGCGCGCGCGTTTCCGATTTGGACGTCAGATGCCCCAAGGGAAAGCGCAGAAAATCCAATTGCTCGCCCGTGGTCGAGAATAGAAAATAGCTTTGATCGCGCGTGGAATCTGCCGCCCTGTGCAATTCGCTGCGCGCGCCCATTTTGCGTTGAATATAATGACCCGTCGCCATGCAATCGGCGTCTAAGTCTTTGGCTGTCTTTAATAAATCTTTGAATTTAACGCGTTCATTGCAGCGAATACACGGCACGGGCGTGGCCCCCGCCAAATAGGCATCAGCGAATTCTTCGATCACGGCTTCGCGAAACATATTCTCATAATCCAGCACATAATGGGCAAAACCCATGCGCTCGGCCACGCGGGCGGCATCGGCAATATCGCGCCCCGCGCAGCAAGCGCCCTTCTTGGCCAGTGCGGCGCCATGATCGTAAAGTTGCAGCGTCACCCCCACAACATCATATCCTTCGGCGGCCAATTGCGCCGCCACGACCGAGCTATCTACCCCGCCAGACATGGCGACAACCACCCGCGTTTCATGCGGCGGCTTGGCAAATCCCAGCGAGTTTAGCGATGCATCGCGCATGACGTTTCCAATTTCCTGGGGCTGCCTGAGGCTGAATGTGGCAATCAAATGGCAATATAGGAAAATGCTACATACTCTCAACCCCTCTGTTCACCCTTGATTAAGTGTGGCGCGGCATTCTTGCCGCAATGGACGAGGATGAACCTATGTATCTAAAGAAAGTTGACGGGCCACGTCAGGTGGCATTGCCCGATGGTTCTATATTAACGCGCGCCGATTTGCCCCCGCCCGATACGCGGCGATGGGTGGCATCGCGCAAGGCCATTGTGGTGCGGGCGGTGAAACATGGATTGCTCAGCGAATCAGAGGCGAAGGAACGCTATGCGCTCTCGGATGAGGAGTTTGCGCTTTGGGTCTCTGCAATCGAAATTCATGGCGAAAAGGCTTTGCGCGTCACCTCCATTCAAAAATATAGACAACTTTAGATTGTTTCGGGAAAAATTTCTGTCAAGGTAACCAGCAGTTAACTATTTGCCGCCAATGTCGTTAACGAAGTTGCCCAAAGACGGAGAATCCGAAATGCGTATTTTGCCGGTCGAAGACGACCCAACAACCTCGCGCAGCATAGAATTGATGCTGACCCATGCCAATTTGAACGTGTTTTGCACCGATATGGGCGAAGACGGCATCGATTTGGCCAAATTATATGATTACGATCTGATTTTGTTGGATCTGAACCTTCCCGACATGAGCGGGCATGAGGTGTTGCGCCAGCTCCGCCTATCGCGGATTGAAACGCCGATCCTGATTCTTACGGGCGCGGATGACACCGAAAATAAGATCAAGGGCTTTGGTTTTGGCGCCGATGACTATTTGACCAAACCTTTCCATCGTGAGGAATTGGTGGCGCGCATTCATGCCATCATTCGCCGGTCAAAAGGGCATAGCCAATCGATCATCCGCACGGGCGAGGTGAATGTGAACCTTGACGCCAAAACAGTGGATGTCGCGGGGGTGACAGTGCATCTGACGGGCAAAGAATATCAGATGCTGGAACTGCTTTCGCTGCGCAAAGGCACGACGCTGACCAAAGAGATGTTCTTGAACCATCTATACGGCGGCATGGATGAGCCCGAGTTGAAAATCATCGACGTGTTCATCTGTAAGCTGCGCAAAAAACTTGCCGAGGCGACGGGCGGGCAGAATTACATCGAAACTGTTTGGGGGCGTGGCTATGTTTTGCGCGAACCTGTGGCCGATGATGTGCACCGCTTGGCGGCCAGCGCCTGATCTTTGTCTTGATATCTTGCCCAATCCCCTCATGCCGCCTAATCTGCGCCGGCAGGGGGGCGACACGTGCAAGACAGTGACATTGGGCAGGTGACAGAAGGTCAGGCCAGCGCCGAAATTGCCGAGTTGCGCGCGCGCATTGATGCGGCAAATTTGGCCTATCACCGCGACGATACGCCCAGTATCAGCGATGCCGATTACGACGCCATCAAGCGCAGGCTTTTGGCGCTAGAGGCGAGGTTTCCCGCCTTGGCATCGCCCGCGAGCCCCAGCCAAAAAATCGGCGCGCCTGCGGCGGAGGGTTTTGGCAAAGTGACCCATGCCGTGCCGATGCTATCGTTGGAAAACGCCTTTGCCGCCGAAGATCTTGCCGATTTCGAAACGCGAATTCGGTCTTTTCTCAGCTTGGACGGCGATATTTCCTTTACGGCGGAACCGAAAATCGACGGGTTATCGCTGTCCTTGCGCTATGAAAGCCGCCATCTGATCACGGCGGCCACGCGCGGAGATGGGGCGGTGGGCGAAAATGTCACCGCCAATGTTGCCCATATTTCCGATATCCCGCAAACCCTGCCAGAGGGTGCCCCCGATTTGGTAGAGGTGCGCGGTGAAGTTTATATGTCCCATACCGATTTTGACGCCCTGAACGATCGCCAATTGGCCCAAGGCGAGAAAACCTTTGCCAATCCGCGCAATGCCGCCGCAGGGTCTTTGCGCCAACTGGACGCCCGTATCACCGCCACGCGGCCGCTGCGGTTTTTCGCCTATGCTTGGGGCGCCTTGTCGGCCCCTTTGGCGCAAACGCAATGGGACGCACTTTCGCGTTTGGCGGATTTGGGATTTGTGACAAACCCTTTGACTAAGCTCTGCCATACAGCGGATGCGCTGTTGGCCCATTACGCCGCCATTGAAACCCAGCGCGCCGATTTGGGCTATGACATCGACGGGGTGGTTTACAAGGTGAATGATCTGGCCTTGCAGGCGCGCCTTGGCTTTCGCAGCACCACCCCGCGCTGGGCCATTGCGCATAAATTTCCCGCGCAATTGGCATGGACGCGCCTTGAAGGGATCGACATTCAAGTGGGCCGCACGGGCGCGCTTTCGCCCGTGGCGCGCCTTACGCCCGTCACGGTGGGGGGTGTTGTGGTGTCCAATGCCACTTTGCACAACGAAGATTATATCGCAGGGCGCGATTCGCGCGGGGTGCCCATCCGCGAGGGGCGCGATTTGCGTGTGGGCGACTGGGTGCAGGTTTACCGCGCGGGCGATGTCATTCCGAAAATCAACGATGTTGACCTCTCGCGCCGCCCCAAAGACAGCGCCGCCTATGTTTTTCCCCAAACTTGCCCCGAATGTGGCAGCCCCGCCCATCGCGAGGCGGGGGATTCCGTGCGCCGCTGCACGGGCGGCCTGATTTGCCCCGCCCAAGCGGTCGAGCGGCTGAAACACTTCGTCTCACGCGCGGCTTTTGACATCGAAGGTCTGGGCGCAAAGCAGATCGAGATGTTCTTTCACGATTCTATCCTGCCCATCAAAACCCCCGCTGATATTTTCACCCTTGCTGCGCGCGATGCCGCCAACCCTTTGCAAAAGCTAAAAAATCGTGACGGGTTTGGCGAGGTATCGGCCGCCAAGCTTTTTGCGGCCATCGAGGCGCGGCGCGATATCGGGCTTGATCGGCTGATCTTTGCCTTGGGCATCCGCCATGTGGGCGAAGTGGCGGGCAGCGTTCTGGCCTATCATTACGGCACATGGCCCGTGATGATTGCGGCGCTGGACAAAATCCCCCTTATCGCCGAACAACGCGCCGATAACCCCGCATGGGCCGAACTGATTTCCATCGATGGCGTGGGGATGGTGCTGGCAAATTCGCTGCTGGACACGCTGCAAAACCCTGTCGAGCGCGCCGCAATCGATGCGCTGATGGCCCATTTGCGCATTCAACCGCCCCCCGCCCGCGCCAGCGAAGGCAGCCCCGTTGCAGGAAAAACGGTGGTCTTTACGGGAACTTTGGAAAAGCTATCGCGCGCCGAGGCCAAGGCACAAGCCGAACGGCTGGGGGCCAAAGTGGCGGGCTCTGTCTCGGCCAAAACCGATATTTTGGTGGCCGGGCCAGGCGCGGGGTCAAAGCTGAAAGAGGCAGAAAAGCACGGCGTGCAGGTGCTGGATGAAGAGGCGTGGTTGGCGCTGATTTCCCCATCATGACGCGGCCCGAGATTCTATTCCCGCTTTTTGCCGATGTGGAAACGCTGGACGGCGTTGGTCCCAAAACGGCGCAGGCTTTTGCGGGTTTGGGGGTGAAGCGGCCCAAAGATTTGCTGTATCTTTTGCCGGCATCTGGCGTGGATCGAACGCGCAAAAACTCGGTGCGCGATGTTATTCCCCCCGCCATTGTGACTGTCGAGGTGACCATCGGCAGCCATTTCCCCCCCCGTGCCAAAGGCCCCTATCGGGTGATGGTGCGCGATGCAGCCATGGAATTTCAATTGGTCTATTTTCACGCGCGCGGCGATAGTTTGCAGCGCCTGTTACCCACCGGCCAGCGCAGGCTGGTCTCGGGCAAGGTTGAACTGTTCGACGGCATTGCGCAAATGCCCCATCCCGACCATGTGCTGCGCCCCGAAGAGGCGGGGCAGTTGGCCGCATTTGAACCCGCCTACCCGCTGACGGCAGGGGTGACGCAAAAGCAGCTTGCCCGTGCCTTGGCCGCCGCTTTGGCGCGCACGCCCGAATTGCCCGAATGGATTGACCCCGCCCAAAAGGCGCGCCAAGGCTGGCCCAATTGGCAAGAGGCGCTGCGTATGGCCCATTTGCCCACCGGCCCCGCCATGCTGCACCCCGACCATCCCGCCCGCGCGCGATTAGCCTATGATGAGTTTTTCGCCCATCAACTGACCTTGGCGCTGGCGCGGGCGACCATGCGGCGCGGCAAGGGGCGGGTCAGTCTGGGGACGGGCC
>CAXNIF010000096.1:0-6384 GCA_964202345.1 Cypionkella sp. | reverse complement strand
TAAATCCCTTGGGCCGCGAAGGCTTGACCTTGGGGGCGGCGCATATTATCTGCGCTGCTATGCGGGTGTAGCTCAATGGTAGAGCAGCAGCTTCCCAAGCTGAATACGAGGGTTCGATTCCCTTCACCCGCTCCACTTTCGCTTTGCGTTGTGATCGGCTAGCACAGGCAAAACAGGAAAGGATTTCACCATGACCAACATCACACGCTTTGGCACTGGGCCCCGTATGTCCGAGGCCGTGGCCTATAACGGAATCATCTGGGTGGCGGGCCAAGTGGGCAATCCCGGCGACAGCGTTGCCGATCAAACCCGCACCTGCCTTGCCGAGGTTGACCGCATTTTGGCCGCCGCAGGCAGCGACAAAACCCGTATCCTATCGGCGCAAATTTGGCTGGCCGATATGGCCGATTTTGCCGAAATGAATTCAGTTTGGGACCAATGGGTGCCCCAAGGCCACACGCCCGCCCGCGCCACGGGCGAGGCAAAACTGGCCGCGCCAGAATACCGCGTTGAAATCATCGTGACCGCCGCCGCCTAGGCCCATGGGGGGCGCATCGGCAAAGATGACGCCCAACTATTCCCATTTTAGCCCGCAACGAATCGTTGCGGGTTTTTCTTTGCGCGCTGTATACCGATGCTGTTCATAAGTTATTAAGATTATGCACCGCCATCTATATGACAAATAAATTACGCCTTTAAGTAAGTTTGGCACCTGATTTGCGCAGCCTATCTCCCTATGCGGCGCGTGATCGGTGACATCCCATTTAGCCATAGGAATTCCCATGACCAAGATAAATTCAGTTCTGAAAAGCCTGCTTCTTAGCGGTTTTTTGGCCACCAGCATCATCGCACCACACGCCGCCCCTGCGCAGAACGCAACGGCCTTGGCCATCAATTTGCGCAGCGAAGATGGAATATATCGCCCCGGCCTTCGCGTGATTATCGGCGGTCAGGTGTATTTTTTCCGCGTGAATGAAGCCCAGACAGAAAACCCGCTGACCGAGCAAATTTTGCGCGACAGCAGCGCCTTAATGGCTTGGTTGGCCCAACAATTCCCCGGCATCACGTTCAGCATCGCCGCGCTGCCCGACTCTAAACCAAAGGCGAATGACGGCAAAGATGATGACATTTGCCCTCCCCGCGAATGCGAAACTCTTCTGTGACCCGAAAGAACTTGACCGATCAACCCCGCTATAAAGCGGCGAGAATGGCCGCGCTTTGCTATTCTTGCCGCAAATAGGCAATCAGCGCGGCGGTTGATCCGTCCTTGCCCGTCGGGGCCATCCGCCCTTCGAGCATGGGCTGCAAATCCAGCGCCAATTCTTTGCCCAATTCCACCCCCCATTGGTCAAAGGAATTGATGCGCAAAATCACCCCTTCCACAAAGACGCGATGTTCATAAAGCGCGATGATTTGCCCCAAAACATAAGGGGTCAATTGCGGATAGATCAACGTGGTCGAAGGGCGGTTGCCGGCAAAAACGCGGTGGCGCGCTTGGCGTTCCAGCTCATCGCCCGTCAAGCCCTTGCCGCGCATGATCTCGCGCGCGCGGTCCAAGGAGCGCCCGCGCATCAAAGCTTCGGACTGGGCCAAACAATTGGCCACAAGCAGCAGATGATGATGGGCCAAATCAGACTCATGCCCTTGTTTTCCCATCAAAAACTCGCAAGGGATCACCCGCGTTCCTTGGTGGATCAATTGGTAAAAGGCGTGCTGCCCATTGGTGCCAGGTTCGCCCCAAACGACAGGCCCCGTATGGCGCGGGCTATGCGTGCCATCCATCTGCACCGATTTGCCGTTTGATTCCATTTCAAGCTGCTGCAAATAAGCAGGCAGGCGCAACAGCCGCTGCTCATAGGGCAGCACGGCGCGGCTGGCATAGCCGCAAATTTGGTTGTGCCAAATGCCCACAAGCGCCAAAAGAACGGGTAAATTTTCGGACAAATCGGCCTTGCAAAAATGATCGTCCATCGCCCGCGCACCCGCCAAAAAGGCATCAAAATGGTGCCGCCCAATGGCCAACATCAGCCCCAGCCCAATGGGCCCCCAAAGCGAATAGCGCCCGCCGACCCAATCTTCAAAGCCAAAAACCCGCGCGGGATCAATGCCAAAGGCCGTGGTTTTATCGCCAGCCGTCGATAGGGCGGCAAATTGCGCCGCAGGGCGCGCCACCTGCGCCGCCATCCATGCCCGCGCGCTTTGGGCATTGGTCATGGTTTCAATGGTGGTAAAGGTTTTGCTGGCCACAATCACCAGTGTGGTTTGCGGATTTAGGGGCGCCAGAATATCGGCCAAATGCGCGCCGTCGATATTCGAGACATAGTGCAAACGCGGCCCATCGTGATAGGGTGCAAGGGCGGCCGTTGCCATGGCCGGCCCCAAATCTGAACCGCCAATGCCGATATTGACCACATCGGTGATCTTGCCGCCCGCCCCTTGAAAGGTTCCATTTCGCAACGAATCGGCAAAATCACCCATGCGGGCCAAGGTTTCGTGAATGGCGGGGATGACATTTTCCCCGTCCACGTGCACGCGGCGATCAGGGCTGGCGCGCAAGGCCGTATGCAGCACGGCGCGCCCTTCGGTTTGATTGATCTTTTCGCCCGCAAACATCGCATCGCGTTTGCCCGCAACTTGCGCCGATTTGGCCAAATCAAGCAGCAGCGCCAAGCTATCCAGATCAATGTTGGTTTTGGAAAAATCAAACAGCAGCCCATCGCTTTGCCGCGAAAACTGGGCAAAGCGCTGCGGGTCTTGGAAAAGCGCCGCAATCGCGCGCGCTTGGGTTTTGGTGTGGTGATCGGCCAGCCCGGCCCAAATTTGTTCCATCATCTCATCCCGCCCAATGCACTTGCGCATGCGCCAACAAAATCGACACGGGCGCGGCCCGCTCTGGCGTATCGGCGCGCAGCGCTTCCAAAACGGCGCGCTTTTCGGCCCCTGTCATCATGATATGTTGATGACGCGCGGCGCGCAAAACAGGCGCGGTCAGGGTCATTCGCGCTTCGGGCTGCGAAGGGGTGGTCATCACCATCAAGGGGGGGGCGTCAGGGCGCATGGCAGCGTCAATCCTATCGGAATCTGGAAATAAAGACGCCGTATGCAAATCGGCCCCCATCCCTGCCAGCAAAACAGTAAGGGGCAAATGCGGCACAATCGCCTGCGTTAAACCAGCCAGGGCGGCATCGGGCGTATCTGCAGGGGCGTATAGGCTGACATATCGCGCCTGCGCGGCGGCCCCCACCATCAGATGCTTTTTCACCAGCGCGGCGTTCGACCTTGCATCGTCTTCATCAACCCAGCGCTCGTCTGTGGGCAAGATGGTAACTTTTGACCAATCCAACGGGGCGGCGGCCAAAATCGCAAAGGCGGGCGCGGGCGTGGTTCCCCCCGCCACACAAAGCGTGGCGCGCCCCTCTTGCGCTATGGCCGCCTGCAATTGCGCCGCCATGGCTGCGGCAACGCCTGCGGCCAAATCTTCGCGGCTGTCATAGGGCAGAAAATTCATTCCTTAATCTCCCGCCAGCGCCGCCCATCGCGGTGCATCAACATCAGCGCATCTTCGGGGCCAGAGGATCCCGCATCATAGGCTTTGGGCCGATCGCCCCGCGACTCCCAGCCTTGGATGATCGGATCTGTCCATGCCCAAGCAGCCTCGACCTCGTCGCCGCGCATGAACAAGGTCTGATTGCCACGGATCACATCCATAATCAGCCGCTCATAGGCATCGGGAATATCTTCGGCGGCCGCGCCCAAAGCCTCGGCAAAGGACATATCCAGCGGCACATTCATCAAACGCATCCCTCCGGGGCCGGGTTCTTTGATCATCACCGAAAGGGTCATCCCTTCGTTGGGCTGCAAGCGGATCACCAAAACATTCTCATTCCAGCCCGAGACATCATCAAAAATCGCATGGGGCGGCTGTTTGAAAGTGATCGCAATTTCCGAAGCCCGCGCGCGCAATTTCTTTCCCGTGCGCAGGTAAAACGGCGTGCCTTGCCAACGCCAATTGGCCACATGCACCTTCAGCGCAATATAGCTTTCGGTGCGGCTTTCAGGGTCTTCGCAATGGGTCAAATAATCACCACCCGATTCGCTGGTGCGGTATTGGCCGCGCACGATTTCATCAGGCTGCACGGGGCGCAGCGCGCGGATCACCTTGAGCTTTTCATCGCGCACGGCAGCGGGGTCAAAGTGATAGGGCGGCTCCATCGCGATCAGGCACAAAAGCTGCATCAAATGGTTTTGCACCATATCGCGCATCGCGCCCGACTTGTCGTAATAGGCCCCCCGCCCTTCGACACCCACGGTTTCGGCCACCGTGATTTGCACATGATCGATATATTGCGACTTCCAAATGGGTTCGAACAAAATATTGGCAAAACGCACCGCCATCAGATTTTGCACGGTTTCTTTGCCCAAATAATGGTCAATTCGGTAAATCTGATCTTCGGTGAAATGCTGGGCCAGCACCGCATTGAGCGCCCGCGCCGAGGCCAGATCGCGGCCAAAGGGTTTTTCCACCACAATGCGCGACTGCGCCGTGGCAATGCCGTGATCGTGCAGGCGCAGGGCAATATCGCCAAACAGGCTGGGCGCGACAGAAAAGTAAAACGCGCGCACAGCACCCGCGCGCATCAAGCCCGCCAGCGCCAACCAGCCATTCGTGCCTGTGGCATCGACAGGCACATAAAGCAGACGGCTTTGAAACTCGGCGATTTTGGCGCTGTCTTGCAAGGATTTATCGCCAAATTCGGCAATCGAGCCAGCCACCAAATCGCGAAAGCCTTGATCGTTCAAATCGGCCCGCGCGGCCCCGATAATGCGGCTGTCTGCATTCATCTGCCCCGCCACAAAGCGCCGATACAGACCTGGCAAAATCTTACGCTTGGCCAAATCGCCCGTCGCGCCAAAAATCACAAGATCAAATGTATCAACGGGGATAACGCGCGAGACCATGGCACTCTCCGATAGGGGCGAAAAAAGGGCGCTGTTAGCGCTAACGATCCGCTTTTACCGCCCCTGCTCCTCCATGTCCAGCGCATGTCCAATGCGGGGGGCAATATTTTCGGCCTGCCCCCCGCTAGGCGTCCAATTCAGCGTCCCAATACAGGTAATCCATCCAGCTTTCGTGCAAATGATTGGGCGGAAAGCGGCGGCCGATGGCTTGCATCTCGGCAGGGCTGGGCTGACGGGGCATTTGCGCCAAATGCAACCCCGAATGCCGCAGACTGCGCGCGCCTTTTTTCAAATTGCACGGCGAGCAGGCTGCCACAACATTGTCCCAAGACGTGACCCCGCCCATGGCGCGCGGCACCACATGGTCAAAGGTTAAATCGCCCTTGCTGCCGCAGTATTGGCAACAAAAACCATCGCGCAGAAAAAGATTAAAGCGCGTGAAGGCCACGCGCTTTTGAGGTTTCACATAATCCTTCAGCACCACAACCGAAGGTATCCTAAACTCTAACCTCTGGCTGCGCACCGTTTGATCGTATTCCGCGATAATTTGAACGCGGTCCAAAACGGCGGCTTTGATCGCCTCTTGCCAAGGCCAGAGCGAGAGCGGAAAATAAGACAAGGGCCGAAAATCTGCGTTCAACACAAGTGCCGGAAAATGCCGCAGCCCGACCGGGTCGCGCACAAAGGCCGCGCGAAAATCGCTGCCCGCCTCACCAGATCGAAAGTCACCGTCCATCACAGGCATTACCCCAATTCGGCATGGTCAAGATCCATATACCCCTACTATATATCGCATAACAGCAAGGGCAACCCCAGAATTACCGCAATATCTGCCCTTAGTTTGCAACAATAGCATGACAAAGCCGATGATTTTCCCCCTCCCCTTTTGCGCCATGATATCGTATCGGCATTCGAAAAAGGAGACTTTGAATGTTCACGCGGCGCAACGCCCTTCTGCTGTGCTTGGCCCTCCCTGTTTTTGCCTGCGCGCGCAGCAGCGCGCCCCTCTATCCGGGCGAGACGCCGCAAATGCGCGCGCTCATCCAAAAATGGGCCAAAATCCACGACATTCCCGAAAGCTTGCTGCACCGCGTCATCCAGCGTGAAAGCGATTACAACGCCGGCGCACGCAATGGCCCCTATTGGGGCTTGATGCAGATATTGCCGCAAACCGCCCGCGCCATGGGCTTTGACGGCGCGCCCGCAGAATTGCTCGATGCCCAAACCAATTTAGAATTTGCTGGCAAATACCTGCGCGGTGCGTGGATTGTCTCGGGCTTTGATGAGGAAAAGGCCGTGATGTGGTATGCGCGCGGCTATTACTACGAGGCCAAGCGCCTGGGGCTTTTGCGCGAAACGGGCCTGCGCCCCTGAATCTTGGCTTCTTCTCTTTTCAAATATCCTGGGGGGTGGCGGGCCAGCCTT